>JACRDE010000095.1 GCA_016212935.1 Desulfomonile tiedjei
AAGCCGGTTTTCCGGACCTTTCCGGCAAAAACTTCTATCATACTAACAATGTAGGTCTTTTCCATTCTGCAGGTAACGTACTAACGTGTTAACAGGAATCGGCCTCGTAACGGACAAAACTTTTGGCAAACCGTATAACAGGAGATTCCCTAGGGCAACCGGCTGTTCCTACCCCTGTACGGGAAGATGTTCCGCATTAGGGGCCACCAGCATTGAAACATATGAACGCCCCTTCTGCGAAAATTACTTCTTTGACTGGGCATTCCTATGAAAACTACTTGACGGTGACCGGCAAGATGCCGGTCTATCTACAACGCTTTCATGTTTTCGTTGCGGTTTCTTACGCCATCGGAGTTGGTCTGAGCGTTTCTTTTCAATTGTTCGAGATAATGTTCGTAATTGATCCCCATCCTGGCAGCCGCCCGTCTGCAGCGCTTGGCCTGAATCCTGTAAGTGATAACATATCCCAGCGTCCCGAAGACCACTGAAAGAATCACGGCGGACACGGCCCATCTGAGCAGTATTTCATAGCCAAGCGTGCCGAAAGCAGACGCCGCTTCCCAGAAATAAGTCCTGTCCAGCAGCGGGCTCAGCAGGCTCCGAAACCTTTCGAATTCCAAAATCTCGGGGTCGCCCAGGATTAGCGATCCCATGTAATAGTAGGCGTAATAAACAGGAATGGCGTTCAAAGGATTGGTGACGAAAGTAAATGCAAACGCGATCCCAAGATGAAACCTGGAGACTACTCTCAGCAACCCGAGCGCAATGAGATGCGTCCCAATAGGAGCCAGGAATCCGATGATGAGACCGAAGGCCACCCCTCTGGCATCAAACCCTGGGGGATTCTTCGAGGAAACCAGGGGCTCCACGACATTATGGTAAAACGACTTTTTGATATTAAGTATTATGCCCGGGTTTCGCGGGGTCGAGATTCGAGGGCTCCCTGTCTTTGAATCTGCTTCGTTTTCGACACCTTCTTGAGGCGTTGGTTGCGCGAATTTTCTATCCATGTTGCTCCAAATTCACAAGCACTTTGAATGCTTATATTTTATCACAAACGGCAATCAGTGTACTAGCTTCGGACGGCCTGAGTCAAGACAGGGACCGCTGCGAAGTCTTCCCACAAAATTGGCGTGATGCCTTTCACTCATTGCCGGACTACCTGACCCGTGATAGTTATTAAGGTTGGCAACTATCTTCGCTCAGAGGACAGAGAGGACACGCGTATGTCAAACCACAACAGCCCCAGTTACAGCCTCACAATACGCGTTCGTTTTGAACGAAAGCCGGGGGCGCTAGCGCGGGTCGCAACGACCATAGGTTTTCACGAGGCTCTTGTCGGATCCATTCCAATAATAAGGATCGAAAAAGACCACGTCATACGTGAATTCGACATATACGCCCGGGACGAAGAACACGAAAAGCGAATCGTGACAGCTCTGGAGAATCTCCCGGGAGTGGAGGTCTTGGGAGTTACCGATCGCACTTTCGCGTATCACGAGGGAGGCAAAATCGATGTAGTCTCTCGAAAGCACCTTGGGGGGCGGGAAGACCTCTCTATGGCCTATACCCCCGGAGTCAGCCGGGTAAGCCTAGCGGTGGCAAAGGATATCAAGGCTGCATATCAGTACACAATGAAGGGTAACAGCGTTGCCGTTATCACCGATGGAACCGCCGTCCTGGGACTTGGCAACATAGGTCCCTACGGGGCACTGCCGGTTATGGAGGGAAAGGCGGTCATTTTCAAAGAATTCGCAGGCATAAACGCCTTTCCGCTGTGCTTGAACGTTACGGACGTCGAGAGTATCGTTTCGGTCATAAAAGCCGTAAGCGTTCCGTTCGCTGGCATAAACCTGGAAGACATCTCGGCCCCCCGCTGCTTCGAGATCGAGCGAAGGCTGAACGAGGAACTTGACATCCCTGTCTTCCATGACGATCAGCATGGCACAGCGATTGCGGTCTTGGCGGCTTTGAAGAATTCCTTGATCCGGGTGGAAAAAGAACTCGCGGACGTGAAGATCGTCATATCCGGGACAGGGGCAGCAGGAGTAGCGTGCGTGCGGACCCTACTTGAAGCCGGGGTAAAGGACGTAGTCTGTTGCGACACCCATGGAGCCATCTACGTCGGCAGGAGCGAAGGCATGAACCCGGTCAAAGAAGAAATAGCGCAATTGACCAACCCTCGAGGCCTGAAGGTGAATCTCAAAGGACTCCTTGAAGGTGCCGACGTATTTATCGGTGTGTCCGCAGGCAATCTGCTTAAGCCCAGTGATTTGAAGGTGATGGCTCACGATGCCATAGTTTTTGCTCTTGCCAACCCGGTGCCTGAGGTTGACCCCTGGGAAGCCCTGGATTATGCAAGAATAGTAGCCACGGGCCGGAGCGATTTTCCCAATCAGATAAACAATGCACTTGTGTTTCCAGGGATCTTCAGAGGGGCCCTGGATGCCCGCGCCAAGAAAATAACCTCGGAGATGCGAATAGCGGCCGCAGCGGCCATAGCGGATTTGGTCGATCCCGATGATCTCGCGGATCAGTACATAATTCCTGGGATATTCAACCGGGAGGTCTGTCCCGCTGTGGCTAAAGCCGTAAGACAAGCTGCGGAAAAGAGCGGAGCGCGTTAGAGCCTCGGATCGATACGTATCACGGAGCCGAGCTTTTGCGAACGAGCGGCTCCACTAGCATTCCCCGCACGGTCGATCCCTGCCGGACACCTCAGGTTAATTGTCGAAACAGAGGCTAGAAGGAATCAATCTTGAATGATGAAGAAGCACGAATGGGCTTTCTAGAGCATCTCGAAGAGCTGCGCAAGCGTTTGATTCGAGGAGTCATCGCGATCCTCATGGCATCCGGCGTGTGCATATTCTTCGGAGAGAGGTTGTTCAGCCTGATCTCCGCTCCGATTGTAGCGCTGCTTCCCAAGGACTCATCACTTATATTCACGTCGTTGCCGGACCCATTTTTCACTTATTTGAAGACAGGTTTCATAGCCGGCTTTTTTGTCGCGCTGCCGTACGTGCTGTACGAAGTGTGGAATTTTATTTACCCTGGATTGCACAAGCACGAGAGGCGCATGGCGGCTCCCTTTATCATAATTGCCACCGCGCTCTTTTACGCGGGCGGCGCTTTCGCGTATTTTCTGGTGTTTCCGGCAGCCTTCAAGTTCTTTTTGAGCTACCAGACGGTCGACCTTAAGCCGATGATTGCGATACGCGAGTATGTCTCGCTGGTCTTGCTTTTGATGCTTGCATTCGGAGCAGTATTTGAGACGCCTGTAGTGATAGTCTTTCTCGGGCTTCTGGGCCTGTTTGACAGCGCTCTCTTGAAGAAGGGCCGCAGGTATTTCGTTGTGCTGGCTTTTGTGATCGCTGCCATACTCACACCCACACCCGATGTGGTAAACCAAACGCTGATGGCTGTGCCTATGCTCCTTTTCGATGAGATAGGCATATGGGTCCTGGTGATCTTCGAGAAGAAGAGAGAACGGGAACTGGCCAAAGAAGCTTCCGAGGAAACAGAATAACGGAAGTTCTCTGGAGTCGCTATTCGCTTTGCAGGACTTGGCTGGCACTTGACAATGGAGGTATTTGCTCGCACAATTCGCTAGTAACGGGACGGGGCGAGCGCCCCTAGAACGAATGTGCGTCAAAAAGCGAAATAAGTTTCTCCTCATTGGAACGCAACCGGTATGAGGGCTCGTGCATTGCTGCGAGTCCATTGTTTTTTTGGGGAGCAGTGTTTAGAAACCCTAGGTGGCCGTTGCCAAAAGAAATGTTCTGAATTCAGTGGGCTTGATGTTTGAAAAATCTCCCCTAACCTCCCTTTAACAAATGGGGGAAATTGTCATGCCTTTTTCACCCTCTTTTATCAAGAGGGGAGGAGGGATTTTTGATTCGGACAGAACTTTTGGCACACACCATAGAGATACGAATGGAGCTTCTAATTTGGCAAAGGTCGGTTTATTGAACCGAGGGTCTTATGTAAACATATCGCCCAAGAGCCAAAGGTGGTCACGATTCGCGAGCCTCCTTTATGCGCTGGTGGTGCGCGACATAACAAGCCGTTACCGCCGGTCGTCTCTGGGCATGTGGTGGGCTTTTCTGCAACCGCTCATATTGATGCTGCTATTCAACATGTTGCGGGGATTCGTGAACATTCCCAGCGACGGAATTCCTTACGTGCTTTTCAGTTATGCGGCTCTGGTGCCCTGGACATTTTTCACCAACGCTGTTGCCGCGTGCGGGCCCAGCATCACAACCAACGCGGAAGTCATAAAAAAGATCGCTCTTCCAAGAGAGGTTTTTCCGCTTGCTTCAGTGACTTCCACGCTGTTTGACTTTGCAATGTCAGGAATTATCCTGGCCGGCATGCTCGTCTGGTTCAAAATTCCGATGAGCTTGCAGCTCTTGTGGTTGCCGTTGCTGATTGTTCTTATGACCGCGATTTCTTTTGCCGTTGGGATACTGCTCGCTGGCCTGGGTACTTTCAGAAGGGATTTCATTTTCGCCACCCCGTTTCTAACCCAAGCATGGTTGTTTGCCACCCCAGTGATTTACCCTTTGAGCTCTGTGCCCGAGCAGTGGCGGTCATACTACATGCTAAACCCTATGGTTGGCGTGATTGAGGGATTCCGCAATATCCTGTTGAAGTCTTCCGCTCCGGATTTGGATGCCTTGGGACTGTCGATTCTGACCACGTTTCTCCTGCTTGCCATTTCGTGGCCGATTTTCCGACGGCTTTCCGGTTACTTCGCGGACGTGCTGTGAGGTGAGATGTCCGGGGATGTAGTAATCAAAATAGAGGGCCTGTGGAAACGCTACGGCCTGCCGATGCCCGAACTCGTAAGTAAAGCCTTGAACCTCGTACGGAGAGGTAGCCAAGAAAACGGGGATCGCCGCCCATGGGCACTCAAGGACCTGAACCTCGAGATCCGTAAGGGTGAGACCGTCGGAATAATAGGCAGAAATGGAGCGGGGAAAAGCACTCTGTTGAAGGTCCTCGCTGGGGTCAGTGAACCGACGAAAGGCAGAGTCGAGATTCACGGCAGAATTTTCCCCATGATAGAGCTAAACGCAGGGCTCCACATGGAATTGACGGGACGCGAAAACGTGAAGCTCCTGGCTGCAGTGATGGGGCTGTCTCGTAAGGAGATCGATGCAAAGCTGCCTGACATAGAGGATTTCACGGAACTGGGGGACTGGTTCGACAAACCCGTCAGGATGTATTCAAGCGGCATGCTGGGGCGCTTGGGATTTGGTGTCGCTGTTAACATGCGAAGCGACGTCATCCTCATAGATGAAACCTTTGCAGTGGGAGATTTGAGATTCCAGAATAAGAGCCTTGCCCGTGTGAAAGAGATGCGTGAGGGCGGTTCCACAGTTCTTCTGGTAAGCCACAGTCTTGAGACGCTACAGTTCGTTGCCCGACATGGGATCCTGCTGGAAGAGGGTGCGGTTATAGCCTCAGGAACAGCTTTGGAGACAATTAACGCGTATGAGACCCTCGTATTCCGTTCCGAACAGAAGCGTCTTGAGCACAAGGTTCGAAACAGTATCTCCTCCGAAGAAGTGAACATCTTCAGCGCACGGATTTACGGCAACGACGACCGGACGCTCACCGAAATCCGGGCTGGGGAACCGTTCGGTATCGAGGTGGATCTTCGTTTGAACAGGTCCTTGGAACGTCCCACGTTTTCTCTCGGAATACTAAACGCGGCCGGAATACTGTGCAAATGGAACATTTCCGCTGAGGACGGGATGAAAGAACCCGGAAGTTGCGATCGTTACCTACTGAGGGCATGGTATCCGGAAAATCATTTTTCCAACGGTGCTTACGAGGTCCGTTTTGCCGTCAGGGACGGAGCTTCGTCTGACGCCCTGGACCGAATAACCGGTATACTGAGTTTCGCAGTCACTGGTCCCGGACGTGCAAGGGGATTAGTAGCCGGAAAGTGCAAATGGCAATTGCTGCCCCAACAATGCGGCGCCGAAAAGACGTCGAGCGCAGGTCTGTAAGAGGTCCCCATGGAGGAGAGCGTTCAAGTTTCTTGGAGCAGACTTATGAAGTGGCGGACCGAGTGTTACAAGCGGTTCGGTGCTGTGCTGGACCTGCCGCTTCGCTCCCCTGGTGAGGTGATTCCAGAGCTGGCGAATCCGAAGAGTATAGTGCTGGACGTTGGAGCGGGTGCTCACAAGCCGTTCCGGTCGACTATCGAAAGGCTGGGCGCAGCTTATTTCTCAATGGATACGGATCCGGAAGGAACTTTTGATTTTATGTCCTTCTCGGATGTGCCGCAAGACACGATTTTCGACCTGGTCCTTGCCAATCAGGTGCTGGAACACGTTTCCGTGGACGATGCCTTCAATATGGTCAGCCAAGCTTGCCAGAGGATGGCTCCGGGCGGCCGCATACTGGTGACCGTCCCCAATGCCGCACACCCTGTGAGGCAGAGAGATTGCACCCACATAACTCCATGGCCGGCCAACGACCTTTACAGTCTCTTGAGAAGTGCTGGTTTTGAAGTGGATTCAATGGCTCGATACAACAAATTCCCGCTCACAGAACATCCGCTGAAAAGATGGATCGTTGATGTGGTGTGTCACGAATTCCGAATGGATTGGTGTGACAGCATAATGGCAATTGGCACCAGGAGATAGGTAATCGCCCGTTTCATGGGCGAACGCAATAGTGAATCTGAAGAGACTATCCATTATGAAGTTCTCAATTAGGCTTGTAGTGGCCAAAACGGTATCTAGCGAGTCATGAAGTCACTTATCACTTTAGATGGCCGAGAATACGAGGTCGAAGTCCACCGGCAGGTTGCCATTTCACCGGACTCCCCTCGTTTGGTTGTGGTTTCCAATCTGCGAAATTCTTCTGCTGTTTCTTTGCTCGATGCGTGTTTAGATTCAATCGAGCGATTCACGCCGGAACCCCATGAAGTGTGGGTCATAGACAACAATTCGCCACGAGGTAATGTCCGGAGATTGCTGGAACGGCCTGAAATAAACGTCGCACTGAATCGTACCGAACCGCTTCCTCCCGAAGCAAGAGCGCAGGACGTGTCTTGCCCGCCCGACCAACTGAACTGGGGACGCTACGCGAATGCCGTCGGGCTCGAGCTTGCCGCACGTCTGATTGATCCTGCGACACGTTACTTCATGTCCATGCACATGGACACTCTCGTGTGCAGGTCAGGTTGGATGTCTTTTCTGAAAGGTAAGCTCAGGAACGGGACCGCCGCTGCTGGCGTGCGTATGGACAGGACCCGCACCCCTGAAGGGGTTCTGCATGTTCTGGGTTACATGGTGGATTTCGCCCTGTTTCAAGAACTAAACCTGGATTTCTTTCCGCAACTGCCTGAATTCGATGTCGGTGACCTTGTCACAGTGAAATTGAGAGAGGCCGGATTCGGTGTATTCGCCTGTCCCAACACAGTTTGGGAGCCGGATCTCGTGCAAGGAATACCTGACTGTTCTCCGCTGAAGACGCTTCATGTGGATCGGGCATTTGATGATGACGGAAATGTCATATTCCTCCACCTCGGTCGAGGCATACGTAGATCCACGGGCGAACATCGTAATGGCACAAGCGTGGAGGAATGGCTTCTGGTAGCCGAGAATCTGATTTCGGCGTCGGGTCAGAGCTGATGAAACGCTCTCAAGCCACTGAAAAGTCAGAAGATTGCCTAGCCGAAATCTCCCTCGAGGCAGGTTCGTTTGCTGGAAGCCTCGGGTTTTCTTTGCGGCGCCATTATGTGGACGATTTCCATTTGCGTCATGTGCTCGCTTTGCCCGCTGGATCGCACGTGCTGGACCTGGCAGGAAACCGAATCGGGAAGCGAGGCGTCTTTGACATTGAAAACTATGGCCTGGATGTGCTTTACGCGAATCTTTCCGTCGCGAAGCGGCCCGATATCCAGGCTTACGCCGAGTGTCTGCCTTTTCGCGAAGGTTTTTTCGACGCGGTGATCTGCTCGGAGATGATTGAGCACGTGATGAATCCGCTGCAGGTACTCGAGGAGATCCAGCGTGTTCTTAAGCCCAACGGCGTGCTCTTGATATCTGTTCCGTTCTTGAACCGTATTCACGGCGATCCTTACGATTACGGGCGTTACACCGACTTCTTCTGGGCCGGTACGCTGGAACGTATGGGCTTCAGCGGAATCATTATAGAGAAGCAGGGGCTTTTCTGGAGCGTCATAGTGGATATGTTCCGAGATTTTCTTTACGTTAAGGCATCTAATTTCAAGAGTGGCATCCTGGTCTCTTTACTGGGAGCAATGGTGAGCGTGGCAAAAACCGCTGCAGTAAGGTGGGACTACAGCGAAGTTGTTCGAAGAAATCCGGTTCTGAGCGGGTACACTTCAGGATTCGGCATTAAGGCGATAAAGATATGACCAAATGGAAGGTATTCTTGACTGGCGGTGACGACATGGGCTGGGCAGTCGACGAAGACATGAAATTAGCCCGTGAAGCCCTCGCGCCGGTGGTAGATCTGGTGGATCTCGAAGAATCGGAAATTGTGCACGGTGTTTGGTGGGAAGGGCTGCTGATGTGGCCTTTGGAAAAATTGGCCGGGCAACGCATCATTTGTCACGTGCCGGGCGAACCATTCAGATATCTTAGAGTAACTGGTCACCGAAAGGCGTTCAGAGTTGTGGGCTCGTGGATCACCCGCACGCGGCAGGCTCAGGAGCAGCTCAGGGCCGTAGGGGT
>JACRDE010000108.1 GCA_016212935.1 Desulfomonile tiedjei
TGGAGCCCACGACCGGGATCGAACCGGTGAACCTCTTCCTTACCAAGGAAGTGCTCTACCGACTGAGCTACGTGGGCTCAGAAAGCGACACTCCGCCGAGACTACCCCTTTTAGAGGAGGCCGACAGGGAATCGCTCTTTATGCTGGAGCGGGAAACGGGATTCGAACCCGCGACATTCAGCTTGGAAGGCTGACGCTCTGCCAACTGAGCTATTCCCGCGTCGTTTCATTGACCAGGGAGCCTTTATGGTGGAGGGGGGAGGATTCGAACCTCCGAAGGCTGAGCCAACAGATTTACAGTCTGCCCCCTTTGGCCGCTCGGGAACCCCTCCGTATCTGGAGCTGGCGATGGGACTCGAACCCGCAACCTGCTGATTACAAATCAGCTGCTCTACCGGTTGAGCTACGCCAGCAAAAGGTTCCTCTATAAAAGTATTCTTTTTAACACAACTAACCGCGGCTGTCAACACAAAATTTCACGGCCAGCAGTTTTATCCGTAAAAAGCCGATAAAATACCGGCCAGTATAAAATTGCCGTCGAGGATGCCCTCGAAGGCCAATCGGTCCACCAAGTGGCGTCTTCTGTAAATCACAAACAGGCCGCCGAACACAAGAATATCGAGTACAAGCAGTAGACCCACTGGGGGAATCCACCCCATTGCGGCTGTCAACACAAGCAGTAAAACCAAAAAAGCCAGCAGGGTCAGCAGCAGTATCCTGGTGTTCTTGACCCCAATTAGGATAGGGATCGTTTCCCTGCCTACGATACGGTCTCCTTGTATATCCAACAAGTCTGAGAGCGCAGTTCTCCAGAACACCATGCCTGCCGAAAAAATGAACGCGACTACGGCGCCGGGAGCGAATGACTCAGACACGGAGCCCATTAGTGGCAATATCGATGCTGCAGTTGCCCAACCTAAAGCGACCAGGGGGGTCTTCGACCCGGGCAGGTCTTTAAGGCTGCGCCATTTCAGACCGGGAAACCGCGCAGCGCTAACCAGAGGCACCATATAAAGCCTGCCGGCGACGAGCATAGCCGTTAGCAGCAATGCAGCGTGAACCCCCATCCACAGACTCAACACCAGAGCAGCCAAAGACGAAAAGACGCCCAAAGACGTCAGAAACTTACGATGCCTGACATAAAAATCTGCTATTTCCGGGGTATTAAATCGAACGGCGCCGGAGCGCTCTTGAATCCTGTTCAACAGGTGCATAGAGAAGACGAACAACATAGCCACGACCATCGGGAGCCACTTCATCGAGCGTCCCTGAAGAACAAGACTGGTTGCCGTGAGGCCGCCTCCAGCCAGAGCAGCCCACCCGTAGGTCATTACGGTTATGTCGGCGATTCTTCTTAATTGCTTCCAGGGGGCTCCCCCGCGGCTCATGCCGATTTCCTTGAGGCGATCCGTTATCCGTCTGATTTGCCAGTTTGGAGTGCTTGCCCCTGCGGTCACGCCCACCGTCCGGATTCCCGCAAGCGATTGAGAGGGAAGTTCGTCGTCGGTCTCGACGTGAAGAGCTCTGACACCTTGGGCCTCGGCCACTTTCGCAAGCCTCTGAGTGTTACCTGACCCCTTGCCCCCCACCACAACCACCATGTCTACCTGTCTGGACAGACGGCTCACCTCTGTTTGTCTTCTTCTGGTCGAGTCGCAAATGGTGTTATATACGTGGAGTTCGGGGCATCGAGCCTTGAGGACACGGCCGACCTCTTCAAATGTCTCTAAGTCTTGAGTAGTTTGAGCAACCAGGCAAACCCCCCTGTCACTCGGGATCCTATCCAGGAGACCGTTCAAATCGGCCGAAGGCACTGTTATGCCCCCTGCGGACGCGAACCCCATAAGTCCTCTAACTTCGGGGTGATCCTCGTCCCCAACGATTATGCAGAAGTGACCTTTGCTCGCGTGCTTTCTGATAACCGCCTGCACTCTGTGCACCCGAGGGCATGTGGCGTCAATGATGCCAACGCCTTTGGCCTCGAGAACTTGTCTCTCCTGCGGTGAAATTCCGTGGGCCCTTATGACCACGGTTCCACCGGTAATCTCGTCCAGAGATTTTACTTCCTGTATCCCTCTGGAGCGAAGGAGCTCCAGCGTCTGAGGATTATGTATAAGCGGGCCGTAGGTCACAATGGGCATTGGTGGAGCAGCCCTCTGGAGATCAAGGACCATATCCACGGCCCGTCTCACACCCATGCAGAACCCGGCCGTCTTGGCTAGTCGAATCTTCATTCAGTCGACCTTGGATTTCATTGCGAAATTTTTCCTGATTCTATCCAGGTCTTCCGGGGTGTCCACATCCGTGTCGTCATATTCAGTTCCCAATTCCACCCCTGAGATTCTTTCCGCATTGCGCGCCAGGACCCCTCTCCCACCCACGTCACCTGTGGTGTTCGCAAGTTCGGGAAACAACGAGGCCGGAAAGATCACGGGCGTGGTTTTTCGTCCGAAAATGAACGGAACGACTATTCTGTCGGGATTCCGTCGGAATTCCTCAAGGAGCGCATTTACGATTGCCGTCGATATCCCCGGCTGGTCTCCGAGAAGGACCATTGCACCAGCGACTGCCTGTCGAACCGCCTCCAATCCAGCGCGCATCGATGAGGCCATTCCGCGTTCCGGATGTAAGTTCGCAATCATATGCAACCTTGAAAGGTTTGAATGGCGGCCGAAGGTGTCGAGGCACGAAAAATCGTGTGTGCCCGACACAATCACTACCCGATCGAGCTCAGAATTCAACGCGGCCTGCACAACGCGTTGAACCAGGGGCACACCTTCAATTTCCGCTTCCAGCTTACAGTAACTCATTCGCGTAGACAACCCGGCAGCCAGAACGATCCCCTCGACCTTGATCGACGTATGCTGGGTCGAGTTTCTTTCTTTACCCAATTTTATGGAAGTTCCGGACATTATCTTCCATCATCTTGTTCCCAGGCAGGCCTGCGAGCAGTAAGGGGGGCAAAAGTCATGATCCGCTATATCCGTTCGCTCTAGATCGATCTCACGTCCGCGGCGATTGTACCGGTCTTTGGGGTCGTTTTTTCTTCTTCTTGCATGTTGCCGACAAGCTCCGTGAACTCATCGGATTCCAACGTTTCTTTTTCCAGAAGTCGTTTGGCTACAATGTGGAGCAAGTTCTCACGTTCCTTGAGTGTCTTGAGGACCTCTTCCATCCTTGAATCAATGATGTTGCGTACCTCTGTGTCTATCAGCCTGGCGGTCTCGTCGCTGATTTCCCTTTGCTGCGGATAGAAAGACTGCTGGAGAAACGGGCTCGGCGTTTGATCGTAGGTGACAGACCCAAGGTTTTCCGTCATTCCGTATATGGTGACCATGCTGCGTGCTATTTCCGTGGCTCGCTGGAGGTCGTTCTGTGCGCCCGTGGTTATTTCGTGGAAAATGGTGATTTCCGCACCCCTGCCCCCGAGGAGAACGTCTATTTTTTCAAGGAGCTCTCGTTTCGACATCAGGTATCGATCCTCGGTTGGAAGCTGCAGTGTAAACCCCAGGGCCCCGATTCCCCTCGGAACAATCGAGATCTTGTGGACTTTCTCTGCAGTTTTCCGAAAAGCTGCAACAAGAGCGTGTCCTGTCTCATGATATGCGACGGTGCGTTTTTCTTTTTCGTTCAGAACGCGGTTCTTCTTTTCGAGACCTGCAACAATTCTGTCTATGGCTTCCTCCAGCTCTTGAGGTGTAACCTCTTGTTTCTCTTTTCTGGCTGCCAGCAGAGCGGCCTCGTTGACCAGGTTCGCCAGGTCGGCTCCAGTGAATCCGGGTGTTCTTCTGGCGATGATTTCCAGATCCACATCTTTGGAAAGCTTCATTTTTCTTGTGTGGACCTGCAGAATTTCGATTCTGCCCTTTAGCCCAGGCCGATCCACGAGAATATGACGATCGAACCTCCCGGGCCTTAGTAACGCGGGATCCAGAATCTCCGGCCGGTTTGTGGCCGCGAGTATAACCACGCCCAGATTCGGTTGAAAGCCGTCCATTTCAACCAGGAGTTGGTTAAGAGTCTGTTCTCTTTCATCATGCCCAGCAAGATTACCTGCTCCGCGCGCCTTCCCCACTGCGTCCAGCTCATCTATGAATACGAGGCACGGGGCCTGTTTTGCAGCCTGTTCGAAGAGGTCCCTGACTCGTGCAGCTCCCAGACCGACGAACATCTCGATAAAGTCCGAGCCGCTAATGGAGAAAAATGGCACTCCTGCCTCGCCGGCCACCGCCTTTGCGAGGAGAGTTTTTCCCGTCCCTGGAGGCCCTACCAGAAGTATGCCTTTGGGAATTTTGGCTCCGAGCTGCGTGAATTTTCCAGGACTGCGCAGGAATTCGAGTACCTCCTGGAGTTCCTGGATAGCTTCCTCCTGACCGGCCACGTCCTTGAACGTCACGCCTACGTCGGTTTGGGCGACAATCCTGGCTTTGCTCTTCCCCAGGGTCATTATTCCGGAGCCTTGCCCCATCCTCTTCATGGCCCAGGCCCAGATTCCAACGAAAATCACCGCAGGAAGCACCCACGAAAGCAGAGTCATCAGAAAGGTATTTTCGTTTTCCGCAATGATCTCCACATTATTCTGTTCAAGGAATTCTACGAGATTTTTGTCATCCACCCGCGGGGTCACAAAAATCTGCTGTGGAAACAGAGGCTCGGTTTTGTCTTTGCCCTGAATTTTGTCGTACCCTTTCAGATATCTCTGCGATACGACCACGGAATTTATCTTGCCGTCGGCAATGTATTTCTTGAATTGGGAATAGGACACGTTTTCTCTGTTTGGAGCGATCCAAAGTTGCAGAAGCGAAAGGATCAAAAGCGCGATCAAGACGTACACTATGGAAAAAGAAGCTTTGGTTTTGATGTTCTTAGCTTCCGGCATTATTTAGCACCTCCACGATCCTCTATAAATTCATTTGGGCACTGTTCTGCCGTGGGCAACTCCCCTGACCAAAACAATCGGCTAGAGTTCCCGAATTATCAAAAATATCTCAGACCAGGCCACACGACACAGAGCCATCCAGTAGACACCTCGGTCAGTCCACTCGTTTCTTGAAAAAAAACGATGCAAGCCCCACGTAAAAGATCGCCATGACTAGAAGCGGGATAACCTGCGGCCATAGCGTCTCCCATCCTGTACCTTTGAGAAACACCCCCCTCACCACAGTGATGAAATATCGGAGAGGATTCAAGTACGTGACATACTGAATCACGGGCGGCATGTTTTCGATGGGAAATGCATAGCCCGACAAAAGGATCGAGGGCTGAAGAAACATGAACGATGTGAGCACAGCCTGCTGCTGGGTCTTACAGAACGCGGAAATTGTCATTCCAACGCCTGAAGTCGTTATAAGGAAAATTATGGCAGTGGCGTAGAAAAAGACCACAGAGCCCTGGAACGGGACGTCGAATAGTATAAACGCCAGGGGAGTTATCACGGTCAATGTTGTGATTTCTATTATGAAACACGGAATGGTCTTACCGAGGATCAGCTCCAATCGTGATATCGGGGCCACCATGAGCTGCTCGATTGTCCCGATTTCCTTTTCCCGCACAATGACCGCTGAAGTGAGAATAATACTCATCGCGACCAA
>JACRDE010000109.1 GCA_016212935.1 Desulfomonile tiedjei
GAACAACCCGTCCTGCACGAGCAAGTGGGCCATGATCGTGGCGCGGGATCTGCGCAGGGCGTTGGCCTGAGCTTTTCCACGTCCTTCGGCAAGCGCCTCGGCAAAGTTTGCGAACAGGACGGTAAACCACAGCCATACCGCAACTTGAACGGTCAGGCTCAGCGATTCCCCCTGCGGCAGCGTCGCTGCCGCCACCGTGGTGATGACGGCTCCCGTTTCCGTGACGAACATGACGGGGTTCCGCAACATGTGACGTGGGTCGAGTTTCCCGAAAGATTCGATCACCGCGTGTATGAAAATCTCGCGTCCGAAAAGAACAGTTTTGCGAGCCATGATTTCAATCCTCACTAAAATGTCAAATTGGAGCCAGTCATGAGAAAGTGCTCCACAATGGGGCCCAATGACAAGGCAGGGAAAAACGTCAGAGCGCCCACGATTAAAACCGTGCCCGAAAGGAGAACCACAAAGGTTGGCCCTGAAACCGGAAAACTGCCAGGGCCTGCAGGCACTATTTTTTTCTTGGCAAGGTTGCCGGCCAGAGCCATCACGGGAATGATCATAAAGAACCTGCCCAGCAACATCGCAATTCCCAGGGTCGTGTTGTACCAATAGGTGTTGGCATTGAGTCCAGCGAAGGCGCTGCCATTGTTTCCTGTTGCCGATGAATATGCATAAAGGATCTCGGTCAATCCGTGAGGACCGGCGTTGTTGAGTCCGTCAAGGCCCCACCTGCTGACCGCGGCCCAAGCAGTGAAACCGAGAACGCATAGTACCGGAACCATGATGAACAACACGCTCACTTTCACATCGTAAGCTTCAATTTTCTTTCCCAGATATTCCGGAGTCCGTCCAATCATTAATCCTGCCAGAAATACTGTCAGCACGACGAACACGAGCATTCCGTAAAGTCCGGCCCCCACTCCACCGAATATCACTTCGCCCAATTGAATGTTGAGTAGCGGCACCAATCCGCCCAAAGGAGTGAAGGAATCGTGCATGGAATTGACGGCACCGCACGAAGCTGCAGTGGTAACGGTTGCGAACAGAGCTGAATTGAATGGTCCGAAACGTACTTCCTTACCTTCCATATTTCCGCTTGAGTGGTCCACCCCGAGAGCCTCCAAACGCGGATTGCCAGAGGTTTCCGCCCATGTGCTTATCAAGACCCCGATAAGGAACAGCAGGGCCATTGCGCACCACACTGCCCAACCGTGTCGCTGGTTTTTCACCATGCGCCCAAGGTAATAGGTCAGTCCGCTAGGAATGAGGAAGATTGAGAGTATCTGGAAGAAATTTGCCAGAGGCGTGGGGTTCTCATAAGGATGCGACGCATTAGCGTTCGTAAACCCTCCACCGTTGGTCCCGAGCATCTTTATTGCCACCTGGGAGGCCATAGGCCCCTGCACGATAGTCTGGGTCTCGATCTTTTTCGCTTCTAATAGGGTCTTGCCATGCTCATCCTTGAGTTTTTGGCCGTTCGGATCTTTCTTGGGAACCTGGATGCTCGTTGGTTCTATTACTTGCGCGGTCTCATAAGACTTGAAATTCTGAATCATTCCCTGAGACACCAGGAAGAGAGCAAACACGAGACACAAGGGGAGAAGCACATACAAATTGATTCGAATCAAATCCACCCAGAAATTCCCAATTGTCTTGGCAGAGTGTCGGGCTATTCCTCTTACGAGTACAGCAGCCACAGCGATGCCAACAGCAGCGGAAACAAAATTCTGAAACGTCAGCCCCACCATTTGAGAAAAATAGGATAGGGTGCTCTCGCCTCCGTAGCTCTGCCAATTTGTGTTTGTGGCAAAGCTTACCGCTGTGTTGAAACCCAGGTGTTCGGACATCGGGCCGAACCCTTGCGAGTTCAGAGGCAAGATATGCTGCAGCCGAAGAACGACGTAAGTGAACAAAACCCCGACAACCGTGAAGACGAGCATTGAGAAAGTATATTGCTTCCAATCCTGCTCATTTCTGGCGTCCACATGCAGTATTCGCAGAAGAAGCCTTTCCAGCGGACCCATTGCGGAGTCTATGAAGATTTTGCCGTCTGCCTCGAGGACTCTGTACAGATACACGCCCATCGGTTTCGTAAGCAGCAGCAGGATTACTATAAAAATCTCCAACTGAAGTTGGTCGAACAGGTTCATGAACCTAGACCTCGCTTAAAATCTTTCCGGCCGAAGGACGGACGCGAACAGATAGACGATCAAACCCACGCCTATGCAGCCCACAATGATGTCCACCATTGTTTAGATCCTTTCGCATGCCCTGACGTATTCTGCGCATGCCCAGAAGAAAATCAGCACACCTGAGATATAAGCCAAGTCCATCACCATGTTTTCTCCTCCTTTAGAAGCGCATCAGCCCGCTGGAGAGAAAAAGTAAACACGCTTCCCTCTCCCTCGGTACTCTCCACGTTTACAGCCCCTCCGTGGGCAGACACTATCTCTTGAACTATTGAGAGACCCAGACCTACGCCGGTATCTTGACCTTGGCCAGGCACTCGGAAGAATTGCTCCAGTATGTTCTGGAGATACTGTCGAGGAATGCCACGTCCCGTATCGGATACCGAGAGAATTACCTCATGATCAGTTGCTTGGCCTCCAAGGACAACTTTACCGCCCGGATAGGTGTACTTTAGAGCGTTGGAGAGAAGATTAGCGAAGACCTGCCCCATGAGCAGACTGTCGGCAATCACCGCAGGCAGATCTTCCGGCAAGTTGACTTCAAGAGCAATACCCCTATCATGAGCGGCTCTGCGAAACGGCTCCACAGATTCGAAAACCAACTGATGAGATGAAATCACTCGAAGATTGATTTGTGCCTTTCCTGATTCAATGCGGCTTATGTTGAGCAACTGCTCCAGAATGGCATATAGCCGATCGCTCTCTTCCTTTGCGGCAATTGCCAGTTCCGCTTGTTTTTCAGTCAGAGTCCCGACTTTCTCTTCGAGCAGAAGGTGCAAAGCCATGCGGACAGAGGTGAGTGGTGTCCTGAGCTGATGCGCCACGGTTGATATGACGCCTTTCTTCAGCTCGTTCTGGTGCCGCTCCTGCGTAGCATCCGAGAGAATTATGATGACTCCGGTCGGTTGTTTGTCCGCGTCCAGTGTAGGCACAGCCCTGGGGCGGAAGTACCGCTCTTCGTCCTGTATGAATCGCTGAATAAGGGCTCGACCGTTGCCGGGTTCAGATACTCTGCCGGTTCGAACAGCCTCATGAAAGAGATCGATTACGGTCTGAAAAGGCGCTTCGGTTATCTTCTCCGTCGCTCTCAGACCGAACGCATCAGCGGCCGCAGCGCTGGCGACCTCAATGTTTCCCTCCATGTCCACTATTGCGATCGCATCCGGGAGAAACTTGAAAGCCTGTTCAGTGGAACGCTGAATCCGAAGCAACTTCGCTCGGTCCGTGCGTCGCAATTCTCTGAGGCTTGCAGCCATTGCATTGAAGGCTTCAGCAAGGGTTCCGATCTCATCCCTGGAATTCGCGTGCACTACCAGGTCCAGGTTGCCGGCTTCGATCTCCTTGGCAGACGCTATGAGGCGGTCAACCGGACGAAGAATCCACTTGCGTGTGAAAAACATAAAGCCTACGGCAACTGCTGCGCCAATTGTCAACAGCATGATCATCTGCTGACGAGCAGTTGCTGCGGTCTGCCTAGCCTGTTGGTTAGCATCGCTCATGTTCTTCTGATTCATGTGTAGGATGTCGTCAGCAGCGGCCTTGATCTGTTGAAACAACGGCAAGAGTTGAGCGAAATATGCCTCCCGTCGCGTTTCATGCGACAAAGAAGGGTTCCTTGCTGCTCCCAGACCTGACCTGTACTGACTGAAAAGCTCTAGAATATGTTCCGCTTTCTCCCCTTCACCCGGCAAGGTTATGTTGTGGAGTTCGACCTCCAGAGCTTTCTCGAAGAGCGTCGCGTTCTTGCTGATAAGATCTGAACCTTCTTTCTCGTATCCGAGGAGGGTGAACAATATTCCACTATCCATGCGTTCAAGAGCTTCTTTCATTTCCTGACAGGCAATGACACTCCGGTAATTTTCTCGTAGGATCACGTCAACGGAATTCCCAAGATCGGTGACCAGCGTCACGTTCAGAAGACCGAGGACCACAATTACCGCGAGTAGGCCCCCGAATCCCAAAGACAGCTTTTGGCGAATTCCAAGCATATTTCGGTTCTCCTCACATTATATGCAGGCAAGAGCCATGCCAAATGCCCGCAATAGTAACGTGCTGCAATCCGGACAGAATTATACAGACCGGGCCTTCAATGGATTTAATTTTGCAAGCCCGTGAGCTAAGGTGCCTTGCAATCTGCAAGGTTTGTCGGAACAAGGCGGCTGATTCCAACTTCCACGGCATGATACCAATGGGTTTTCAGAGGAATATAGCGATTCTCAAAAGTAATCGCGGATTGCTGCACTGCCGTCGAAGACTGTCATTGTAAGGGCGAAAGCCCAAATTAATCTCCCAATTGGGCTAGAAGTGATTTGCTATGCTCTTTTTTATCATGGTTGCGGGGGAAGGCGAGCCGTCATTCCTGCGGAAGCAGGAATCCAGGTTCCGGCAACCTTTCCTGGATTCCCGCCCGCGCGGGAATGACGTTGGAGACACCGGTTGCAATTTTTTCTTGAGACCTCCATCACGCCCAACGGACATTATTTTGGGAAATTGTATAGACGTAGCGCAATTGTCCCACGAGAATCAGAAGCCAATCCGACCGAACTTTTGAGAATCATTGTAATAAAGAAATAGAAGGGCCGGCATGGACGCCGGCCCATACTTCAAGCAAACAGAGGCCGTCCTCGGGGCGGGCCAATCGGGCCTGCAAAAGCGAACTGGTTCAAATCACGGATCAAATTCACTCGCATAGCTGAAGCATTGCATGCAGAATCAAATTCCGTACTGCTTTCGGCGGCGCCAGAGGGTAGCCTGATCGATTCCAAGCGTGTCGGCGGCCTCTTGCAGAGACTTGCTTCTTGCAATCACTCTTCGTATGTGTTCTTCCTCAATTTTTTCCAGGGTTACAGCATCACCGATTCTCGGAACGGTGCCGGCTGAAGTCATTCTCCCAGGGATGTGTTCAGGGCCTACTAAGTCTGACCTACATAGGATTGCAGCACGTTCGATTGCGTTTCTGAGTTCCCGAATGTTGCCGGGCCAGGAATACTGTTTCATGGCATCCAAGGCTTCTTCGGCAAAGCGAATGGAGGGTCGGTGATACTTGCGGCCGAAAAAAGAGAGGATGTGCACGGCAAGCGGCGCCACGTCCTCCGGACGTTCACGTAATGGAGGTATCTCGATCTGTATCACGTTCAAGCGATACAGGAGATCCTCTCGAAAAACTCCCTGTCGGACGGCCTGTTCCAAATCCACATTGGTGGCGGAGATAATGCGAACATCTGCTTTGCGCAATTTGTTGTCGCCCATGCGTTCGTATTCACGATCCTGGAGAAATCTCAACAGCTTTGGTTGAACGGGTAGGGGCAGCTCACTGATTTCATCCAGCAGCAAAGTGCCGCCTTCGCATGCTGCGATGCGCCCCGGATTGTCTCTAATCGCTCCTGTGAATGCGCCTTTGACGTGACCGAACAGTTCGCTCTCCAGAAGCTCTGGAGACAGGCTCGGGCAAGAAATGATTCCGATGGGTTTTGGAGCCCTATTGCTCCAGGAATGAATCCCACGAGCCAGGACGGTTTTCCCGGTCCCGCTCTCACCGCGGAGCAGGACTGTGACATCAGTGGAAGCTACCTGCCGAGCAAGATGCACAACCCTTTGCATTTCGAGGTTGGTACTTGAAAAATCCATCTCGGGTTGTGACCGGCCAAGTTCTTCTTGTAGATGTGCGACCCGTTGCTCGAGAGAACGAATCTCCGCGATTTTATTGACGGCCATTCTCACCTGTGCCGGTGAAAACGGCTTAGGAATATAATCGGACGCACCGCGACGTATAGCTTCAACGGCGGTTTCGATTGAAGAATAGGCGGTGATGATGATTATTTTCAGCCATGGGGTTGAGGCCAATAAGCGCGGTATCAGGTCCATCCCATCAGCGGTACCGAGTCTCAAATCCACGAACGCGATGTCAAACGACATTCGGGATGCCTCGGTCACTGCGTCCTGGAAGTTGCTCACTGCTACGGTTCGATGCCCGTCGGATTCCAGGCAGAGAGAAAGGGTCCGGCGGATGTTTGACTCGTCATCTACCACAAGGATATTTAGCCTCTGAGCTGAATCCATGTCTTGAGCCACTCCAGCGTCCGGTATTTGGTATTATACGAATTCGCAACCAAAGAAGCAAAATCGGAGAAACCCTTCTTGCAAGAAGTGTTTCCCCGAACCCCATCCCCAGATCTTACTGCTTTGAAAGCGCACTGGTGTTACACCATTTCGCAGTTGTTTGCATAAGACAGGCTGCGAGCTGCCGCAGCAAAGTCAGATCGCGCCTTTCGCAGGGAAGAAGACTTGCCCGAGACGGAGCTCCCCGATGTTACTCTTTTGACTGCGCTTGGGCATTACCCAAGATTCTGCGGATAGCTGCCAGCATTTGTGTTGTGTCATACGGTTTGCTAACGAAGCCTTTTGCTCTGCCTTCCAAGAGTCCCCGTGTGGCTTCGTCAGGAGTATGTCCGCTCGCCAGGAGCACCTTTGCATCCCGATCGATGCTGAGAATCTCGTCCAGACATTCCTTGCCGTCCATCGTTGGCATAATGAGGTCGAGAATGACCAGAGAGATCTCACCTTTGCGCTGTTCATAGATCATCACCGCTTCCTTCCCGTTGTCTGCGGTGATGACATGGTAGCCCCACTTCTCAAGTAGTCTTTGTGCAAGCGATCGTATAAATT
The DNA here is from genome assembly GCA_016212935.1 of Desulfomonile tiedjei. Taxonomy (GTDB): domain Bacteria; phylum Desulfobacterota; class Desulfomonilia; order Desulfomonilales; family Desulfomonilaceae; genus Desulfomonile; species Desulfomonile tiedjei_A. The sequence goes on from JACRDE010000109.1 coordinate 6,855, forward strand.
CCTCGTCGTCCACCAGGAGGATTGTGCCGTCCCCCATGGCTGAAGTCTCAACGGATTCTCTTACTCCCTGTTTGTCCTTAGCTTGTTGCGCCGGCAAATATATTCTGAATGTGGTTCCTGAACCGACATCGCTTTCACAGATGATGTGCCCCCCATGGTTTTTCACTATGCCGTATACCATGGCTAAACCCAAACCCGTTCCTTCTCCGGGTTTCTTGGTCGTGTAAAACGGTTCGAATATTCGGTCCATAGAGGCCTTGTCAATACCGTCGCCAGTATCGCTGACAGTGAGGAGCACATGGGGCCCTTCGCAAGCACCAATGTGAGATCGGCAATAGAAATCATCCAATAATACAGATTCTGTTCCGATTATCAGTCTACCTCCAGCCGGCATGGCGTCTCTGGCATTCACGGCAAGGTTCATGAGAATCTGCTCGATTTGAGATGGATCTGCATTTGTAATGGGCAGATCCGAGGCAAGGTTGACTTCAACTTCTATGGTCCTTGGAATCAGCCTTGACAGCATCTGTTGCAGTTTCTCCACCACTCGGTTCAGGTCTATCGGTAGTGGTTTGGATTCCGTCCTTCGGCTGAAAGCCAGAATACTTTGAATCATGTCTCCCGCTGTTCGCGCTGCGTGAACCACCTTCTCCAGGTCTTCATAGTTGTGAGCTTCCTTGTCTGTCTCGGACAGCATGAGGTCCGAGTATCCCAGAATGATGGTGAGAAGGTTGTTAAAATCATGGGCAATACCTCCGGCAAGGGTCCCAATCGCCTCCATCTTCTGGGAATGCAGGAGCTGATCCCTCAGATTTTTCGCCTCAGTCCGGTCTGCCACAAACGCCAAGGTAGTTGGCTCGCCAAAGTGATCGATTACACGCGGCCAGAGTGCCAATTCAAGTATTTCTCCATTCGATTTTAGACCCTTTATCTCAAACGACAGAGGCAGGGGCTTACCGCCCCATCGGTCCTCTTGAAGCTTTTTTAGGAGGCCGTAATCTTCAGGCGCGACGAAGTCCTGAACCGGGCGTTCCAATACTTCATCGGGGCGCTCATACCCGAAAATGTCAAGAGCGGCCGGGTTTATGTAAGTGGCCTTGCCTTGCTGTATCATGACGATGCCGACCGGCGATTCTTCGATAAGGAGTCGGTTCCTCTGTTCCGATTCTTTCAATGCTTCCTCTGAACGCTTGCGGTCTGTTATATCCAGATATGCTCCTACTATTCTGAGTGGCTTGCCGTCTTCGCCACGCTCGACCACCTGCGAACGGTCTAGTACCCATTTCCATTCACCCGACTTCGTCTGCAACCTGTACTCGCACTCAGATCGGGTGATTTTACCCTTACGATACCCATCCACCGCTTTCATAACCCGATCAAAATCGTCCGGATGAATCAGAGAGGCCCATCCGAGATGGGTAGCCTTATCTCCCTCCAATGGATAACCGAACATTTCTGTCCAGCGTTGATTGAGTATTATGTCACCGGTACGAAGATTCCTGTCCCAAAACCCAATCTCCCCTCCGGCAAGAGCAAGTTCCAGTCTCTGCCGGCTTTCATGCAAAGCTTTCTCCGCGTTCTTCCGATCCGTCACATCGCGAAAACTCAAGACCCTGCCGACGATGCGTCCTCCGATGTCTTGGGGTCTGGAATAGCACTCGAAGACTCTCCCGTCTCGAAATTCAATTACGTCGAAAGACGGGGACTCCGCGCTGGCACATGACTCTCGCAAGTTGTCAATGAACGCCTGCGCGTTCTCCACCTGAGCCAGCCCATAGGTCACGGCCTGAGTGGCATCACGGGCCTCGACGACGTCAGGTGGAATGTGCCACATATCCAAGAGTCTTTGATTGAAAGACACAATGCCCTTGTCCTTGGTGACAACCAGAAGGCCGTCTGCTGTGGCCTCAAGCGTAGAACGAAGCAGCGAGATTGACCGTTCCAGTTTTTCTTCCAGCCTCTTTTGTTCTGTAATGTCGGTCAATGAAATGAGAACCCTGTCCAGTGTCTTTTCGTGACCTTCCGACACAGATAGCCTGAGAGAAAAAATCTTCTTTTCGCCGGACAACGTCATGATTCCTACTTCGCCCTCGAACCTTGTTTTGCCTTCCGCCAATGAGATCAGCGCATCTCTGGCAACATTCCAGGATTCTTCATCCAGGAAGGGCGTAAGGTCTGAAGGAATATCTTCTTTTGTCGTAACTTCAAACAGTGTGGCGGTCTCCTGATTCAATTTCAACTTTCTTGGCAAGGATGCACACAGTGTCACATCCTCGGGATGGCCCTCAAAATGAGCCCTCAAGTTGTCGATTCCAGAGGCACGCAGTTTTTCAAAATGGGCATGTATTCCAGAAAAGTCTTGTTCCATGATTGAAATCGGAGCGTTATCGAAGATGTCTCTGTATCGTTCTTCGCTCCTTCGCAAAGCTTCCTCAGCCAGTTTGCGCTGAGTAACATCGTTGACCACAGAGAACAGAAGCGTCTTTCCACCAATGACGATAGGTCCGGAACATACTTCAACATCTCTCAGTTCTCCGTTGGCGAGGCGATGCTGGAACTCAAAGTGCTTGCTATGCTGAAACCTTGCCATCTGCAATTTCTCAGCGACCCGCTCGGGGGGAAGAGTGTTTATTTCGGAAATATTCTTCTTCTGCAAGTCCTCCCTGCTGTAGCCATAGAAGAAACAAGCTCCGGGGCTGGCATCCTCAATTTTGCCGGTCTCCGGATCGATGATGAGCATGACAGCATGATGATTGTCAAAGATTGCTCTGAAGCGCTCTTCACTCTCTTTTAGCGCATGTTCCGCTTCCTTGCGGTCCGTGATGTCTTCAATCATTGCCATCTTGGAGATCTTTCCGTCGCGATGGCTAATGGGTGTATTTACGACATAATACCAGTGGTCATCCATAGGACTTTGGATCACCCACCGAATCGTTTCTCCGCTTTGCACTTTCTCATGCACGCACCAGGGGCATCTGTCTTCACGCCCGTGAAGCACCTGGTAGCACTTTTCACCTATAGGATTGTGCCCAGTCCTCTGAATAAGGCGCTCGTTTACAAATTCTATTTCATAGTCCGGAGAACATGAGTAGACCAATCCGTTGAAGCCCTCTATCATGGCATTGAACGTCGCTTCAGCTGTCTGTCCGGCCTCCACTGCCTTCTTTTGCTCTGTAATATCGAATATGGCGGTTCGCAATCCGGTAAAGCGACCATCAGAATCTCTGACGGCCAAGCTTTCCAGACGAGTAAGTAATTGGGCGCCGTCCTTCTTGTTCATCCTGACTTCACAATGAAGTTTGGCATCGGTGCTAGACAGTTCCTGCCAATAAGAATAGAAGGTTTGCTGATCGGAAACGAAAAGAGAAAATGGCTTACCGATCAAAGACTGTTTATCCATACCTAGCAGGTCGGCGCCAATGAGATTAGCGTCGAGAATCATCCCGTTTTGATCGAGAGAGAAATAGCCGAAAGGCGTAAAGTCATATAACTCTGAATACTTGTCCCGTAACATTTCGAGTTCTCTCTGGGTTCGGCTGAGTTCCTCTTTCTGAATCTCCAACCCTAGCTGATGGACTTGCAGCTCATGGATGAGGCGTCTGATGTATTGGAGTGAAAGGAACGAGACATCCTGTGTGTCCGGAGAGAGCTCTCGCAATGCTTCCTCCGCCTTGGATCTAAGATCAGAAATTCTGTCGTGACACTTTTGGTCCTTCAGCATGACTCACTCCGTGCGCAGTCGATAGTGTTATCCTAGATCGGTACACAAGCCGTCAGGCGGGCTAGTGAAAAAGGCCTTTCACCGAATCGGGCTGGTTGCCGTAGAGCGCGTGTGCCAAGATTGTTGAGGTTGTTGGGTGCTTGGAGTTGTTGAGCGGTGAAGTTATCTCCCACGTGCTGATACTGCTACTCCTCAGCAATGCCGCATATCGCCAAAAGGTCATCCGAGCCGCCTCCGGCAGGGGCGGAAATACAGAGATCCTTACCGGCCTCCCAGTAAACAGATTCTTCATAACCTCAGAACATACTTCAGTGTTATCTACGCAGTCAACTATCGTTAATCTTAGCTGAAATTAGCGGCTTCCAATGCAGCTAATAAGTTGATGCAACTTCGATTTGTTTTTCGATGATCTTAAGGCTGGCCCCAGAACAGAGTCGCATCAGGCACCAGGGTAACATGCTTTTTGTTGGATTCACATGAGGTTTTGGATCAGCAGATGGGAAAAACGAGGGTAGGAATAATCCGCATGATGGCCAACAATGGCGCTTCGCAGTAATACCTGCAACGAAGCAGGCTTGCCGGACGCTTCGCTACTTATACTTATTCACCTCAGCAATAGTAAGATCGGGGAGCCTTCTTTGCGCAAGAAGGTTCCCCCGATTCTTCTTAGTCTGAATGCCAACCGGTATTAGTTCGATTAAGCCGAGGTTTCTTGCGGCGAAAACACATCAGCTCAGTTCACCGCAGCTAACCCGGTGAAAACCCGTATTGGACTCTTTAGCTGGTTGTACAGTGCCAAGGCTCGATTGTGATAGTTGTCGGCGGGCTTGTTCCTTCCCGCCTGTTGGTACGCATCGCCCAGCCGAGTGAGAATCGTGTGTTGAAGAAACCCGTCAGCGTTCCCGGTTGATTCCAGAAGACTCAGGGCGTTTTTGTAAGAATTTGCTGCCTCCAGGCAGTGCCGCTGAGTCATATGGACTTCGCCAAGGTTGAAATGGCATCGAAGCGCAAGCATGCACATAGGTTTCTGGTATTTTTGGGAAAAATCGCAAATTTCCACAGCCCTGCTAAGGTGGGCAACCGATTCCTCTGCGTCCCCTCTTTTCATTTGCAGATCCGCTAGACCGGCCAAGGCCCTTGCTTCGTTTGCCTGATCCCCGTTTTGGCCGTGAGTGATTGCTTTGCGAAAACAATCTACCGCTTGGTCGGACTTTCCGCGGCCCGCGTGCAACTCAGCCAAACAAACCCAAGCCTTGGCGCTGCTCGGGTGCCCGACTCCGAACAATACCTCACGTATCGCGATTCCATTGGTGTAGTGCATGGTTGCAGACACATATTTTCCGCGGGATGCGTCGAGGTCACCCAACAGAACATGGGATTTGGCCGCATTGAGACTTTTTCGACCGAATGAATAATCAGCCTTTTTCAAGGCTGATTTTGCCGCCTGCAGTGCCCCATCCCAATCACCGGCCTTCTCTTGGGCAATGGCCTCCGAATAAGTCTGCCGCCACGTGGGCTCAGAAGCCTTCGCATCATTGGTCAAAAGAAATGAAACCATCAGCACGATGAGTACGCTAATAAGCCTTCTCATTCTCTCGTCCCCCCCTGAATGTAGATTTTCTACGGCACTTACCGTATAAGGACAGTAGATCGAAGCAAGAGTCTCCTGAGTGACATATCTTCGTCAGACACGGTAATTTCCGAAGACCACTCTTCTCTGACGGAGAATGTGATCTCCCCGCTTCGTTGAGGAGATCACTCCACGCAAGGATAAAGACCCATGCAGGGTTAGGGATGGGTCTTTGTTATTGTGTTAAGCAACTTGCGTACCAAAGAAACGATGAAGCTCTAGCGTTTTGGAATTGCCTAAAATCACAGGAGAAAAAAGGTCCAAACCGGTGGTGTCAGTGGAGTGACGGCTTGCTGGAGTATATGGCGTTGATGCCAGGGCACACAATTTCGGGGAAATTTACCCGGAGACCGGCTAAAAGCGTATGAGCAGCAGCGTTGGCGAATCGGGGAATTTTACCCTTCGGCCGGCTATACTCGCCTCCCGGACCAAAGATGGTACAACGAAGCGCACAAATGTCGCTGCAGATTGTCCATCTTGGATGTCTCAATCAGGTGGTGTTCGTGGAATGCTCAATCAAACGAGGAACTCGCGGAGTTGCCGTTTGCCGAGGGTCTCGGAAGCGAGGTCATAGGAATTCGCAATCAAAGAAGCAAAATCGGAGAAACCCTTCTTGCAAGAAGTGTTTCCCAGATCTTATTGCTTTGAAAGCGCATTGCTATCAGGAAGGGCTACCTGCAGATAAGGAGATTCTCCACTGACGGCCATGCCTCATGTTTGGAAATACCTCATAAATAAAGGATTTTATCAGTAATTCCCACGGAGGTTGAGCACCTTGATTTGGTGACGCAAGACATCCCTGGAGATTCCCAAAATTCTCGCAGCGGCTGCAACATTGCCTTTGGAACGGGAGAGCGCTTCGACTATCAGGTCCCTTTTGACTTTTTCCATCTCTCGTTTAAGTGAGCTGCCGGACGTGATCCTGAATGTGGCGGACATTTCTCCTGACGCGTCCGGGATTCTGGTGTCCGGAATTACAAGGTGGTTTGGTGTGATGTGCTTGGCGTTGCACAAAATAAGTGCTCTTTCCAAGACGTTTTTCAACTCCCGAATGTTTCCAGGCCAATGATACGATCGAACGGCCTGCATCGCTGCGGGAGTCAGAACCGGTATGTCAGCCCGTCCCAATTTCTTGGAGAGCCTCTGTAGCAAGCTTTCGATTAGGAGAGGAAAATCCTCGGTACGTTCTCTCAGGGAAGGAATTTTGATCGGAAAGACGTTGATTCGATAGAAAAGATCAGACCGAAAGAGGCTCTCTTCAACTTCTTTTTGGAGGTTGCGGTTGGTAGCCGCCAGAATTCTCACATCCACTGTAATACTTGCCTGTCCCCCGACTCGCGTAAACGCCTGCTCGTCCAAAAAAGTCAACAGTTTTGCCTGGATGGGCAGAGAAAGCTCGCCAATCTCATTCAGGAGGAGAGTTCCTCCTCCCGCCATTTCGAGGAGCCCCAGTTTTCGCGCTTTTGCTCCTGTAAACGCCCCTGCCTCATGACCGAAGAGTTCGGATTCGGCAAGTTCGTTGGGGAGAGCGGCACAGTTTATGGCGAAAAAGGGACCGGCCGATCTCCGAGAATTGTCATGGAGATGGCGAGCCAGGTAGTCTTTGCCGCTTCCGCTTTCGCCGAGCAAAAGGACAGTTGCGTCGGTTTGAGCCACCTGGAGGATTTGATCCATCGTGGCCCGCATTGAAGCGGCAATTGAGTCGTGTAAGTTTTCCTGATTTATTCTCCAAGGCATTTCCTCGGTGATGTCGCGACCAATGCCGCACAAGGCGTTGACTTCGCCTGTAGAGTCTCGAAGCGGAACCCGCGAACAGCGAAAAAGTCTATATTGCTCATCAATCTTGACTACGTGCTCGGACTCCACGGATTGACCATTTAACACTCGTTGGTCTAATAGTTTGACGCTCTCGTTTTGCGAAGGACCGAATACATCTTCATCCAGTTTTCCGATGGCATCAGTCTCCCTTATACCTAACGCAAGGCACATGGCCGGATTCAAAGCCGAATATCTGAGGTCGGTATCCTTGATGAACATGCAGTCGGTTGCGCTCTGGAAAATTGCCCGAAACCGTTCTTCGCTGCTTCTGAGCTGTTTTTCAGTCCTCTTGAGGCGCTCGATCGACAATAAAAGCTCTTCGTTTACTCGTTCCAGGTCAACAGTACGTTCCTCGACGCGCAATTCCAGATGCTCGTGAACTTGCTTCAGTTCTTGCTCGATCGCTTTGCGTTTCGAGATGTCACGTGAAATGCCTAGTATCCCGGTGGGGCATCCGAGAAAGTCCCGTAAGAAAGTGGCCGTTATTTCAGTCCACAAGACGGTCCCGTTTTTTCGAACGTGCTCAATTTCTTCGGTACGGGAAACGAATTTACCTCGTGACTCGCGAGATTCAAGGCTCAACTCCTGATAAAAAATCGCGGACACGCGCTCCCAGGAATCTCGCGTGAGTATCGAAGCCGGTCCCAACTGCCTGATTTCGGAAACGGTGTAGCCGAGAACTTCTGTGACAGAAGGGCTAATGTAAGTGTAGTTCAAGTTCAAGTCTACGGTCCAGATTATGTCCCTTGCAGATTCCACCAACATGCGGTGAAGCTGTTCACTGTGCTCCAGTCGTTCAAGGATCTGATCTCTGGACGCAATAACACTCTTGAGCTGCTTGTTCGTCAGCTCATGGCTTTCTATTTCATCGTGCAATGCGCGATTGGCTTCTTCAATTCGCTCCCTGTCACGGTTGAGCAGGGTCACATATCTGTTCCTCTCAATTTCACGCCGCAGGGCCTTTTCAGTCATGTTGTGCAGAGCATTTCCCAAGAGCACTAAAACTACGGTAAAGAGTAGAACTGCTGCTCCGATGGTAAAGTTGACTGCACCGCCTTCATAGATGAACCTCCCCGAGAGTGGTAGCATTCCCGCTAGTACGCATGGCATAAAACACCATGTAGGAGCGAACAACACCGCTGCAGCAGTGGTGATCCCCGTGACACACACCGCCAAAACAAACTGGTGTTCTCTGGATTCCAGAGGGAAGATAAGCACCGCGGCCAGTCCCCAGAACAGCATTCCGGCAACAGCTCCGGCCTGGAACCACGCTCCCCACGCCAGAGCGTGCTTACCCGCAGGTGAGACTTCATGAAATCGGCTAACTAGTACCAATCTCGCAGCGTGAAGCGCGAGATATGCGGAGAACCATATTACGAGGGTCATAAAGGGTGCGATGTGCCACAACGAGATGGTCACAATGAGGGACCCCAAAATGGCCCCCAATTCCCCCATTCGAGCCTGAGTAAAAATCTGGTGCACTTGAGCGGATTTTACCTCGTCGTCGAGCCCGTCCAACGAACAGTCAACATCTTCTTTCATGGCCCCCCTCCGTGAATCTGCCCAACTTAAGGGACCTCATACATGGAGTGAATTAAGATGCGAGATTTTCGGAATAATGCGAACATTCCTATGTGTTGCATGACTTTATAGCGCACATTGGTTTAATCAGGCAAGTACTAATAGAGTTTTAACAAGCTCAGTGCTTATATATTGTAACCTTGCTCAGATATTTAAAGCGGTTTCAAAGCCCCGTGTCGGTTGTAACACGGCGATATCACACGGTCAAAAGGACTTAAACTTGAATACTCTATGTGCATGCATCTTGCCGGAGGTGAGTCCCCCTCGCATCCGGTTGAGAAAACGACCTTTTTCTGCGATTGCACCTCTCCGAAAGAGAACGTCGCAACGTCAATCGACAGGATGTCTGACTCCACGATGCCTGCAGCAGCCGATATTGAATCCAGCGAAAAATTGGCCAGCTCACGGCCTGCCTGCGGATCGTTGCCAGAGATGAACATAATATCAAGATGCCATTGGCCTTACCTCAGCTTGCATGCGTCATGGTAACGTTGAAAAAATATTTATGGGGTGTTACAACTGCCCCTATTAACAATTATCTGTTCTTTCCGTCTAAGCCTGCGGCAGAAGTATACACTCAAGCGCGTGTAAATGCGTCTGCACAGGAGAGGAAATGAAACCAAAATATACAAAGCCGATGATAATAGACTTTTCGGAATTTAAGGTCAGTCACGGCGCCTGTGCCCCGAACGGAAACAGTGACTTCTCTGCTGGAAGTTGTAGTGACGGTCTAAATGCAAGCACGGGCTCGTGCCATGGCGGTCAAAATGCTGGCACCGGTTCTTGCGTTGGTGGTCAGAGTGCCAATTCCGGCATATGTTCGAGGGGGCAAAATGCGGATAAGGGCACCTATTGCTCGTTCGGGCACGTCGCGAATTCGGGGACTTGTGCCGGCGGGCAGAACGCTGGTAAGGGCTCCTGCAGAATGGGGTACTACAACACGCTTTGATCCTACGGAGTCTGAGGAGATAAGTTGAAATTCGCAAGCCCTTGATCCGCTTTGCACGAAAATGGGAACTTCTCTATCGCTGTCGGGCTTTCCCGCGCGTCACGACGTAGAGTCAGGAAGTTTAAGGATTGTAATGAGTCGGGTGAATTCAAATGCGCCGAGTCCATTGACCGAAAGCCCCGCGACCGACACTTTGCTCCGCGGCGACCCCGAATATTCTTATCGTCTAGACCTTGGGGCCGGGCTTTCGTGGTGTATCTCAGGTACCGGGGAGGCTCAACCCCTATTGGAGAGACTCGCCAGTGTTTTGGGGATGCAGCCTGGGACGAATGACGCAAAGCCAAGGCTGGTTTTGGGGTTCAACCCGACAAGTTTCAAGGAGCGCCATTTATCCGAGAGAATCCCCTCTGAAGGTTGGATGGTCACGGATTTCATGGACTCGAGGATATGGTCACACTCCACGGTGGAGCACTTGTTCTGTGAGATCGAGTGGCACGGAAACCCAAATAGTCTTTTCCGTGTGTGGTCATTAATCATCCATTCGATTTACAGCAGAGCAATAGAAGTCGGAGGATTGCCGATACATGCAGCCCTAATCGAAAGAGAAGGCATTGGTGTCGCTTTGGTCGGCGCAAGTGGTCGCGGCAAATCGACGTGTTGCCGACGCGTTCCAACTCCTTGGCAGGCCCTGTCTGACGATCACACACTTGTGCTGGCAAGCGCGCGTGAAGGTTTTGGAGCACGCCCTTTTCCTACTTGGGGAGATTTGCTACTGGAGGATCAGGTAAAATTGCCGAGCGTACAAAATAGAGTCGCTTTGTCGGCAGTATTTTTTCTGGAACAGGCCCAGTCTGACGAGGTCAAATCGATAGGGCAAGGAGTAGCAGCCCTAAGAATAAATCAATCGGCCAGCCAGATATTCGGACGAAATGTGGAAATATCCGGAAGACCTCAGGCAAAGCTCACCAGAACGCGACTTTTCGAAAATGCTTGCAACATAAGTAAGGCAGTGAAAACTTACACCCTGAGAGTTAGTCTCAAAGGACGATTCTGGGAAAAGATCAATGAAGTATTATCCTGAGCGATCCACAAGACCCCTTCTTATGTGGCCGGGTCTGGCTCCTTGCGCCGGGTCAAAGCTGCATTGAGGGCGTTGCGTAGTTCTTCGGGTGAAGGCACATCAGTAAATGCCACTTGCCCGTCGATCAGGATGGTAGGTACTGATAGATGGCGACCGTTGAATCTGCAAAGCTCAACAAAACGTTCTGCGTTTTCTCGGTTCCCCCTCCTGACTACAGGCCTGACTTCCACCTTGCCCTCGAACTCTTCGGCTACGAACTCAACCGTCGTGATAGCGTAGTCATACATAACACAGTGATAGCGCTCGCATATCACTTCCACAAGGATTGCACCCTCCAAATTGCTTGATTTATCCATTTCCGGAGCTTTCATTGAACTCCCGCCGGTAAATTCTCTGTAGATTCAGTCAGTTCCTTCCAGACGCTGTCCGTCATGACGCTGGTCGCTGTTCCCGGCCTCAGCTCCTTGTCTGAACACTGTGGGAGAATTAACGCTTTCCGCTTGAGTGCTTCGCCATGGCATTGCCACGAACTTGATGTATGGGGTCTGCGTGCTCCGTCCGCTCATCCAGAGCGGGTTTGGGTCGCTCAAGTTCCACAAGCTTGCTCCTCAAGAGGTGTTTGTTCCGGGGTTATGTCCTCTTCCCGGCGCATCTCCTCACCAGTAGAGGCCAAGCAATTCTGCTGCAGGATCTGGATCTTGGTTGCCCCTACCGTCATGGCGACAGCCATCGTTTCCTGCAATTCTTCATCTGTCGCGCCCAGTTGTCTTGCAACTGCAAGGCAATAGCGGGTTCAAGGATCGCATCCTGCGGATAACGAAGCGCCCAAGGCAATGAGATGTTTTGTCTTCCGATCGAGCGCTCCTTCAGCATAAGCCATCTCGAAGAACTCCTGGTATTTTCCCAATGCAAGCATTGACCTTCCCCTTAGTTCAGATGTTAACGCAAAGGGCCGAACCGCCCTGAACAAAACGCCTCTGGTAACCGGGGAGCTATTAAAGCCTGTCTCTGAAACCATCTCGGCTTCGATAAACCCCGCCTCCCTGATAATTGCCAGGAAATCCTTTCCCGGTATGGCTCCGCCTACTCACCCGGACCAGTTGTCAACCCGTGCTTGGACATCCCCTGAAAGATGACCTGTCAAGATTTGATCGGCCATCATGAGGCGACCACCGGCTTTCAACACTCGAAAGGCCTCTTTCAGAGCCTTTGCTTTGTCGGGTATCAAATTGAATACGCCGCTGGAAATGATGACATCAAAGTTCTGGTGGGGAAATGGCAAGTCTTCTGCAGAGGATTCCAGAAACGTGACACTATCAAGATGCGTCAATGCAAGATTCTTCTTGGCCCGTTCCAGCATGTCGAGGCTGACATCAGTGCCTACCGCTCTGCCTGCCGGTCCCGCCATCTTTGCTGCAATCATCGTGTCTAGCCCGCCGCCGCAACCGATATCC
>JACRDE010000112.1 GCA_016212935.1 Desulfomonile tiedjei
CGCTCATTTCCGGCATGACGAGATCGAGAATCACCAAGTCGATTTGACGCTCCGCGCGTGTAAATGATTCCAGCCCCTCTTTTCCGTTTGAGGCTGTGATCACCGAATACCCAAATCTCTTGAGAATGCTTGCTCCCAACCTTCTCACTGAATCTTCGTCGTCAATGAGCAGTATGGATTCTGTACCTCCAGCCAGGATCTCGTGTTGCTCCTCTATCTCCCTCACCCACTCTCCCGTTACCGCGGGAAGGTAGATCTTGAAAGTGGTGCCCTGGCCAGGCTCGCTGTAGCAGATGACGTTTCCACCGTGGCTCCTGATAATTCCGAAAACTATTGAAAGACCGAGGCCGGTTCCTTTGCCGGTTTCCTTGGTAGTGAAAAAAGGATCAAAAATATGCCGTCTGGTTTTCTCGTCCATCCCGATACCGTTATCCGAGATCGTGAGCACTACGTAATGGCCCGGCTCGGTATCCAGATGAGATTTGCAGTATTCCTTGTCCAGCAGGACGTTGCGTGTCTCTATTAGAAGCTTCCCTCCTTTAGGCATGGCGTCTCTGGCATTCACGGCGAGATTCATCACAACCTGCTGTAGCTGAGCCGGATCCGCGTTTACCGTATCAAGGGGTTCGGCCAGACTCATTGTAATCTTAATCATCTTTGGTAATGTTCGGGTGAGCAGCTTTGCGACATTTGCCAGTTCCTGGTTGAGGTCGACCGGCCTGAGCTTGCTCTCCACGCGACGACTGAAAGTAAGCAATCCCTGGGTCAGTTCCGCGGCACTTCGTGCTGCTGCCTTTATTTCCAACAATTCGGAATGCCCCGGGTGGCCTTTCTTAATTTCAAATAGGGCCATCTCTGCATAACCGTTGATGACCTGGAGGAGATTGTTGAAATCATGCGCAATCCCCCCCGCCAATGTCCCCACGGCCTCCATCTTTTGGGCCTCAAGAAGCTGCTTCTGCAGTAGCACTTCGTTGCTGACGTCCCGCTTCACAGCCACGTAATTGACTATCCTCCCAGAGTCATCTTTCACTGGCGAGATTGTCGCCTCTTCTTCAAAGAGGGTCCCGTCCTTCCTCTTGTTGATGAAATGGCCGCTCCAGACCCGACCGTCGCTTATGGTGTTCCACAGGTCGCTGTACACGGAGTCGTCCTGCAGCCCGCTCTTGAGAATCCGAGGATTACACCCGATCGCTTCGTGACGATTGTAACCCGTGATTTGTTCGAAGGCCGGGTTCACATAGACGATAGTCCCGTCGGGGTCGGTTATCAGGACGACCTCCGCTGCCTGCTCAATGGCAGTTACGAGCCGCAGGCGCTCCGTTTCCGCTGCCTTACGTTCCGTGATGTCCCTGGCATTTCCGTGAACGCCTACAGGCATTCCATCACGCATGATGATCCTACTGTTGACTTCAACCCACACAGGACTTCCGTCTTTGGTTCTGACAAGCAGTTCATACGGGCCGGTCTTCGAGACCTCTCCTTCGGCCTTTTTCCGGAAATTCTCTTCGGTTCGGTTGAGATACTCAGGATCGGCGATCTGTCTGAAGTTGAGCTTCAAGAACTCATCTGTAGAGTAGCCTAGCAGATCTCTTGCAGCGTTGTTGACCGATGTGTAATAGCCGTCCAGTCGGTGCGTGTAAATAAGATCGGTCGAATTGTCGAAGAGGTCTCTGTATTTTTCTTCACTTTCCCGAAGCGACTCCTCAGCCCACTTCCGTTCCGAGATGTCTTGGATAGTTCCGAACATTCTAACCAGTTGCCCGTCTGCATCCGCCTCGAGGTTACCTCGGCCGTGAACCCAGCGCATGACGCCGTCGTTTATCCGTACAATGCGGTATTCCTTGTTGAACCGGTTCCTGTCTCTCAATACGTAATCCCGGAGGTACGCGAGCATTTCCTCACGACATTCAGGATGAATTATGCCCTCCCAGCCTTCCACGTTTCTCGTATAATCCGCTCCGATTCCGAAAATTTCATCGAGCATCTCCGAGTTGGTCCAGAACCCCGAATTGACGTCAAATTCGTAATGACCAACAGCCGAGACACGCTGGGATTCCCTGAGCATGGCCTCGCTTCGTCGCAGCGCCTCCTCTGCCCGCTTTCTTTCGGTGATGTCGACGTGGCATCCTACCATTCTGAGAGGATTGCCCGAACTATCCCATTCGATCACGCGGCCCGCACAGATTACCCAAACGGCAAAGCCGTCCTTGTGACGGTACCTCACTTCATTATAATAGGGCACCTGGCCACGGCTGCTGACATGCTTGTCGAAACATGCAAACACCTCCTGTAGATCTTCAGGAAACATCAGCCGTTGCCACGTCTCTGGCACATTTGGTAACTCGTGATCTTCGTACCCGAACATCTTCTTGAACGTCGGGCTGAGATACTCCTTGTTATTAGCAATGTCCCAATCCCAGTAGCCGGCGAGCGTCGCTTCGAGGATGTCCTTTAGAATCCCCCTTTCAACACGGAGTTCCTGCTCAGCCCGCTTGCGGTCCGTGATATCAGTCACAGAGACCAGCACATTGGAGTAGGTTTGCTCCGAACCGGGCATCACAGCCCATTTCAAGATGATGTCTAAGTGTTCCCCTCCCAGAGTTCGGCATTTCGACTCGATCTGGAATTCCTGAATTCCTTCGGTGATCGAGACAAGCCCTTCGATCATGGTCTCATAGGTTTCATCGCAGAATACTGAGTCCAATCCTCGCAACAATTCTTGTTTGTCCGATGCGCCGAAGATTTCACAAGCGGTCTTGTTGACATCAAGGATCCTGGCCATCCGAGTGCATTTGCTGACAGACTCAGGATGGTTTTCAAAGTACTGTCGGAAATCGTGGACGCCCGATTCACTCAATCCTCCGAGGTATTTTTGCACCTCCGATAAATCCTCTTCCCACAGGGATATGGGGCTGTGCTCAAACAGCGCCCGATATCTATTCTCGCTCTGCCTGAGAGCTTCTTCGGCCTGCTTTTGTCCAGTAATGTCGCCGGCGATTCCGCTAATTCCCAGTACCTGGTCCCCTTTGAGAATAGGTCGCCCGGAGGCTCGCATCCAACGAAAATCTCCTGCCTTAGCCCTGAACCGGAACTCTCCCGGATAAATTCGGTTTTCCAACACATCCTGAAATTTCCTGCCAATATCGGCTAGGTCTTCTTGGTGAAGAAAAGAAGCGTAATCCAGACCGACCAACTCCGAAGGCTCGTACCCGAGCAATCGCTCGACCGACGGACTCACATAGGTCAAGACCCCTTGGGCATCCGTTGAGAATACGACTTCATCGAGGTTCTCTACAAGATTTCGGTAAGCGTCCTTGGATTCACGAAGCGCGTCCTCCGCGCGTCTTCGCTCGGTGATATCGCGAAGGGCAGTTACCCGAATCCGACGGCCCCTGTAATCGATCATCCTGCCTTGAATTTCGCAAGGAAACTTAGTGCCGTCTTTCCGAACAGCGACGGCCTCATAGGGTTCTTCATGTCCGGACAGCATCTTGTCGAGCACGAGCTCTCGGTATTCAGGAGCGATCCAGCCTGTTCCGCTCCTTCCCAGGGCTTCCTCGGTCGAGTACCCGAACATCATTTCCGCACTGAGGTTTTGCCCGATGCAGATGCCCTTATCCGAAAGAAAAATCGCCTCGAAGGTGGCCTCCGACAAGGCCCGAAACCTGTCTTCGCTCTCGCGCAGTGCCCTGTCTGCACGCTCACGTTCTGTAATGTCCGTGAACATGGCAAAAGATCCCACAAAATTCCCCGTGAAATCTCTCAAAGGGGTTTCCGAGACGATTGTCCAGATCGTTCCACCATCTTTGCCTCTGAAGCGCCTTTCATAGACTGCCCCCTCTCCCAGGAGAAGCGCATTCATTTTTTCCGAATGGTCTGGAAGATCCTCTTCAAACATGAATGAGTCCACCCGCCGCCCGATCATCTCTTCGACAGGGTATCCGAGCATGTCGGCCATGCGTTGATTGACGAACGTTGTCCGAAACTCATCGTCGATAGCGCCAATTCCCTCATTGGCAGTCTCCACGATTCGGCGGTATCTCTCTTCGCTTTCTTTCAGAGCATCTTGGGAGCGCCTGATTTCGGTCATGTCGTGCATGATGCAGTGGGTTTGCCTGAAACGCCCCCATTGGTCTCGACCGATCTGTCCGTCAAAGGCTACCGAAATGATCGAGTTGTCTTTCCTCACCATGTCGAATTCGACCCAATGAATCTCACCGGCTGCCTTGAACTTGGGAAAATTCTCCTTGAAGCGCTCAACATAGGCTGGAGCCAGGAAGTCCCCGATCCATTTGCCGATGACCTCTTCACGGGTATAACCCAAGGTGTCGAGCCATGCTGTGTTCACCTCTATTACACAACCTGTCTCGTCCAAAGATTGATACCCAAGAGGAGCATTCTCATAGAGAAGACGGAATCGTTCTTCGCTATCTCGTAGAGCCCGTTCCGTGTGCTCGAGTCTGATCCGGGCACCTTCCAACTCCTCGACCTTGCGGCGAAGACTCTCCAGTTCCTCCAGCAGTTCCCGTTGGTTCATCACATCGTCCCTCATCGGGTGGTTTGGTGAGCATGCATCGTTGGTGCAAAACGGCGTGGGTCTCGGAATATTCTCTTCACAACTTTACAGACTATCTCGGGAAAGGGTTCAAGTCAAAAGGTCTTTGGCCCAATAGGTAACCTTTCGACACATAGACCGACGGCAATACAAGGGTTGAGCGCATGCATCCAATTTACTTGACATTTTGTAGTGGTGGTGCTAGCCTTTCGGCTTCATTACGTCATGTATATTCAGGAGTATGGGCTTTGCGAGTTTGTGTGAGACTCTTATTCGCAGTGTTGTTCGTGGGCGTAATTCTTGCTTTTCTTTCCACGAACTGCCTTGCCCAAACCTACAGAATAGAAATTCCATTAAAAAACGGCAAGACCTTGCCGGCTTTCATGTTTCTGCCTCAGAGCGGCGTAAAGGGCCGTCTTCCAGCAGTGATCTGCGGAGTCGGGGTCGGGTCTCAACAGATTCCCCAGTATCATGAGCATTGCAGGTTCCTTGCGGAACGGAATTTCGCCGTGATCCTCATGGATCCGTCAAATTATCCTGAGAATTTGTTTCCCGCCTCTTACCCTTACACCTGGGACAGAGGCGCCAGTTACATGGTGGGCAGCGTCAACCAAGGCGTCGTGGCCGGCAGACTGGCGATAAGCGACGAATGGTACCTGGCTTCCATAAAAGCCACGGTGGATTACCTTTGCTGCTCCCCGCTGGTGGACCCCACGAGGATAGTGTTCTCCGGATTCTCACAGCCTGCAAATGCCGCCCTTACTTACGCATGCCGGGATCAAAGGATCAGGGCGATCGTGTGGAACTACGGAGGGTCACCTTGGGTGATGCCGTATAATGTATTGCAATTACCGCCGGTTCTGATCTTTCACGGCGAGGACGATGACGTGTACGATGTGAAGTACGCCAGGAAACTGGCTTCAGAACTTCATACCAATGCGAAGTACTACGAGGCGTACATTTATCCTCGTCAGAAGCACATGTTCAACTTTTATTACGATTTGGGGTCCGAAAATCGCTTCATGAGGCCTGTGATACAGGACAGCTTCGACCGGCTGATAGCTTTTCTAAACCGGGTTCTGGAAACCCCGTCCAGAAACAAGAAGGTTCCGCCCTTTGCCTTGCAGCAGCATTTCCTGAATCCGGATTTAGCCTATTATCCGCTGGATGCACCGATCTCCGGGAAATGATTCACACACAGTGCTCGCCTATCATAAGCCGCCATCTGAACAAAATTTCTTTGCTCTGCATATGATCGAACAACCGAGATATCTTCTTTAGGCGCTCGGAATACTCGATGCCCGGAAACAAACCAGCAGACATTGCCGGAACCGAGAAGAAGTCCCGAAGCATCCCCTCAGGGAATGAAAAATCCTGGTTCCAGGAGCGGTAGGACCGGAAAAGAGCCCCAAAGAAAGAGTCGAATTCCGCGAGTTTTACCGGTTTTGTCTGACTTACTCCTTCTTTCGCCGTTTGGTCCGCAAGTAGGAACAGATTGTTGCCCGCCGAGTCATAAACGCCGTCCATGAAGGTGAGCCCGATGCATCCATTTTTCTTCAGGA
>JACRDE010000113.1 GCA_016212935.1 Desulfomonile tiedjei
GCCGTCTTTGTTGCAGATGAGCACCGCTCTGTGCGGATACCCTTTGGACACATATTTTGCTTGGGCCTGTTCCAGCTCCACGACTGCCTCGAAGAGAGTCTCGTCTTCAGAGACGCAGACATATTGATCTAGAGGCACCATCAAATTCTTTACCTTAATGGTTTCCATACAATACCTCCGTGCGACAGCCCCACCCTGAGACATGTCGCGTGCTTCGCAATCGATCGACAACCTCGAAATTGAGGTCTTTGCCGTCCAACAAGGCTACCTGTTGCTCAAAATCCTGTCCGAATCAGAAATCTCCCTGCCGCTTTTTCAAAACGGTGAAAAACGGCAGGACCAACCCTTTATCCCCGACAATCAAGCCCGGCCGACTTGCAGCCCTTCCGCACGGTCCTCCGAAGCGGAACCGTGCCTTACCACCCTTTCGTTTTGATCAGACGATCCACCTCGGCCTGGCGTATCCGCTCCTCGTGCTCTTTTTTCCTCTCTTGGGCTTTCGTGATTTTTTCGACCAGTTCTGTCGTATCCGTGGGCTTCATCAGGTAATCGTATGCACCCAGTTTCATGCCCTGAATCGCAGTTTCCACAGTTCCGTGACCTGTGAGCATGATGACCTCAGTGATGGGCCTGACCCGTTTGATCTCCCGGAGAGTTTCGATTCCGTTTCTTCCGGGCATAAGCACATCCAAAATGACGACGTCCGCGTCGTGTTCCTCGATGAACGAGATCGCGTCATCACCGTTGAAGGCCGTGCTTACCTGAAATCCTCTACCTTGAAGCCGTTGGGACAAGACATCCACGAACTGTTCCTCATCGTCCACCAAAAGCACTTTGACACTCATTCAGCCATCTCCCTTGCGTTTCGTTACGCCGGCACAAACAAAGAGACATCGGTGGTAACCGCTTCCGGTGCGGCTCACCAATCTGCTTCCTAGAACAGCGAAATGTGAAATTACTTTTTACGATAGGCCGCGAGACAAATCATCGAGCGGTGATTGTTGCAGGTCTCGGCCTTTTGACACGCGAATGGGTGCATTTAGCGTGCCACAGAAGAGATAATCCCATCGTTTCTAGTACATTGGACTGAGTAGGGGTAGGATACGTCGCGGAAAGTTACGACATTATGCGACATTTTGCAAAACAATGATTCTACATATCGCGACAAACTGCACCAGACTGATCTCGGGCTCAGATCCCTGACGCGCAGATTTACGGATTCATATGCCAACTTCCATGGAGAAACATGGGAACGAGAAAAATTCATTTGAGCGACAACATCCTGGCACGATGCATCCTTTCCCGGCAATAAATTACCGGTCTATTATCCGGCGTCCCTTCGGGACGCCCGCCATTTGAGCCCCATTGGGGTGGCTGAAAATAGCCCAGTGCTTTAGAAGCCGTCTCAAAACCATCTCGACTAAAGTATCGTGCCATGAAAGCCATCAAAGCCCTGGATCCCAGGCAGGGCCTCGGAACGAGGAAAATGGCTGACCTGGCTTTCTTGACTTCCCACCGGCATCATTCCTTTCGATCAAGCAGGACCTCTCCGTCCGCTATTGTCCCGTTTTCCAATCGCTCCAGAACCTTGGAATACGGCCCCATAACTGAATCAACCACTTTGACTTTTTTCCAAACGAGATATTGGTAGTATTCTTCTTCTATCGCGCAGCAGACCACCATGTCGATTTTCTCGGTCATGATCAGCCTGCAAAGAGCTTCAGCTGAAGCGTGGGAAAGCACTATGGACTTCTCGACAGTTACTCGCCTTTTGGGATCAACACTCGCAATAACGGCCTCAGGGGCAAGGTCGAACCTTGGGGCAATGTCGTCGCCCAGCAGCGGAATCAAGACCCTAGTCGAATTGGCCGGGCTTTCGTTTACGTCCTTCACTGGACTCTTGCGGTGGACTTTCTTCAATCTATCATCCCGTATTTTTTCATTTTTCTCCACAGAGTGCTTCTGCAATACCCCAAGATTTTTGCCGCATCGTGCTTTCGTCCCTGGCATTTCAACATTGTGTCCATGATCATTTTGCGTTCTGCATCGGCCCACCTGATCTCGCCGGGATCGGACCTGATGGTCGACTGCACCTGACTAGACCCGTTTTCCGTAAGGTCGTTCACGTGATCATTAGGGACGTGTTCCACTATGTACGCGGGCAGGTGATCCGGGCGAATTTGGTTGCCGTCGCATACGTTCACAGCGTATTCGACTATGTTTCTCAATTCTCGGACGTTTCCGGGAAACGGGTAAGAGAGAAGCACTTGTCCGGCTGCCTCTGAAAACCCTGCGATATTTTTGCTGAAACGTGAATTGTAGGTCTGGAGAAAATGAGCCTTGAGCATCTTCATATCTTCATGTCTGTGCACCAATGGCGGCAGATGAAGTCGAATCACGTTAAGTCTGAACAGCAGATCTTCTCTGAAGCTCCCTTCACGTACCATCCTCTCGAGATTCCTGTGTGTGGCTGCAATAACTCGAACGTCCACACTGTAGCCCTTTGTGCTCCCCAGAGGGTAAACAACCTTGTCATCGAGAAAAGAGAGGAGCTTCACCTGAAGGCTGAGCGGAAGGTCGCCTATTTCCGTCAAATACACCGTTCCGTTATGCGCAAGGCGGAATCTGCCCGGCTTGTTTTCTACGGCCCCGGTGAAGGCTCCTTTTTGGTGTCCGAACAGTTCGGATTCCAATAAAGCTTCCGGCAACGCGCCGCAGTTTATCTTGATGAAGGGTCCCTTGGCTCTGCCTGAAGCATGATGTATAGCTTCTGCTACAGCATCTTTGCCGGTGCCGGTTTGGCCTGTGATAAGGACCGAAGAATCTGTCTGGGCTATTACAGGAATGATTTTGAAGACCCTTCGCATTTCCTGGCTTACGCCCACGAGTTTTCCCGAAAGGAATGATTCTGCGCTGTCGTCGTAAGGGGCTTCCTGCGAGCGCGTGTCTTCCACTGACTCAAGGAATGCGGCAAGTTCTCCGTTCTCATCAAAGATCGGCGAGATAGTTAACCGGACAGGGATCTTTTGACGGTTCTTGTTGATGATGTTTGCTTCTGAGCAAAACTGCCTGCGGGTTTCTTCGACGTCTTTGATTTGGCAACCGTGGCAGCACAAGTTGCCCCTGAGAAGATAATGGCAGGGAATTCCAGACGCCTCCTGCACCAAGAAGCCCGTCATTGCTTCGAGCGCTCTATTTACGAGCATGACACGGCGGTCTTTACCCAGAACCATTACACCTAGGGGGATCTCGTCGAGAACCTGCCCGAGAGCTACGGGCAGCTTTGAGAGACCTTTGACGTGTAGTCCTCGCGATAGCGGCAAACTTATTCCTTTCCTGCGAATAACCGTGTGACTTGCTTCAGATATTGGATCATTTCATGATAATCTTTTACCGTATGTATATCAACTTTGGCTGGCAATTCCTTGTAGGCTCTCTGCCCGGTCATGGGACGAATTTGTGCAATGTTCGTGTTTCTATTCCACTCTGATACGGCTGCTTATACACGCGTGACACGAACCCGATCGGACCCTCGCGGCATCCGACAGAGAGATTACGCCGACTATGTTTTCAGGTATCTCTGACCACGCGAATAGTCTTTGGAGGTCCGAGAGAATCATCTTCCGTATGGCGTCTTCGAGGAACGTGCTGTCCTGGCAGGAAATCACCCTGGACGATGCCAAAACATTTCGGGCAGGCGCCTCAGACTGTATTCCACGTGCATAGGCCAAAATGAGATCGGTTTTTGAGATCACACTGATCGGACGCCTACTGCGGTTCCTTATTAGGACTGCGCCGCAACGGTGCTCAGAAAGTTCTTCCATAATTTGCGAAAGGTTGTCGTCGTCGTGAGACCACACAACGGACTCCGTCATGACGTCTTTGACCCTGATTCTCATTTCATCGGGGTCCTCTGCACGGTTTTTCTTGCGATTCATCACGCTTCGGTCGCAAGACCTGCAGTATCCGTAAAGCAGCCCCACAATGTCAGGATAGGCCAGAGCCCCGACGACTTCGTTGCTCGCCTCGTTACGTACATACAGGCGGTAAATGCGTTGACTGCGCATCGTGTCAAGAGCCGACTCCAATGAGTCGCCTGGGCTGCAGAACATAGGCGGGGAGACCATTATGTCACCCAACGGAGATTCGATGGGAAGCCCTGCATAATAGGCCCCTATTATGTCCGTCTTGGAAACCACCCCGACCGGCGCGCCGCCTTCTCCATTCACGAGGAAAGCATTGCTCTTGTACTTGATCAGTTGCCTTATCCCGTGATTGATGGGCGAAGCGGCCGAAAGACTCAGCACCTGCACGCGCATTGCTTCCTTAACGGTCGCGTCTGACAAAACGCTTTTTTGGGTTGCTTCGTCCATATCTCCACCTTATACCATATCGCTTTCAAATAAGTGATCCTCGGCCGTCTTACTCATTTGAAAGCGTATTCCTATGAAAGCGCAGTAACAGGGACCGGCAAGATGCCGGTCCTACTGAAGTTTTCATGTTTCGTTGCGGCGTCTCTTACCATGGGAGATGATATTTATCATTTTGGGCATTGGCAATCGTCTTCAATGAGTCCCACCGCCCTGGGGTGACAGGTTGTCCACCAGGAAATAGAACAGATCGGACAGGTAAACCATGCCTTCAATGATGCCTTCGTTGACTACCGGAAGTCTGCGGATGTGTTTCTTTATCATTATGTCCAGAATGTGCAGGACGTGAGTGTCCGGTTTAATGGTTATGACGTCCGTGGTCATAAGGTCCTCAACGTGCACGGACTGTGCTCTTTCAGCAATCACCTCGAACAGACCGTTGACCTCAATGTCCGTCATTATTCCCCAGACCTGTGTGTGTTTCGGGCGGATGAGGAGCAACACGTCATACATCGACAACATACCCACCAGACGTCCTGCTTCGTCCTTGACAATCATGCCGAACACGCGTCTATGTGCTTCTTCGCTGGCTCGTTTGAAATGTTCGATAGCTTCAGCTATCGTCATGTGCGGACTGAGGGTATGAAATCTTTTCTGCATGACATCCCTGGCTCTATACATAAACTACTCCTCTCAATCCTCCGAATAGATTTGCTTCGGTGAGACCTCACGCAACCAGCAAGTCCGCTTGCTACCTGCCTGGTGGGGCATCGCCATAAGCATATCAACCCGTGTAGGTTCCAGTCAACGGTGATCTTGGTTCGGGCCCTGGTGAACACGGCATTTGACAGATTGAAAGAGTTATGTCCGATTAGCCTATAATATCGCTCTATCCCTCTGAGCCGTGGCACAATTTCGCTTCATGCCCGAGGCTGGCAGCAGCCTCCTGCCCGCATCACGGCAGACAAACAGGCAATCACCGCCAGTAAACTTTCTTCCGCTTGACAGCGACTAATTCATCGGCCATCATCACAGAATGCAGGGCCGGGTGCTCCAAGGGTAGAATGGGGAATTCAGGAAGAGCATACGGAGTGTTGAGCATAGCGGCCAAGACCTCTTAAGTGCTTCATTTAACAGAGACATGGCTTCAGCCGTCGCCACCGCAATTATATCGTAGAATATAAGGAATTGTTTTGCCATGCTGCAAAGGTTATATGTACACAACTTCCGATGCCTGGAAAACTTTGAACTGACCACTAAAGGGATGCCGTCTGCTCTCTTAATTGGACAAAACGGTTCGGGTAAATCAACTATTGCCATGGTGTTGGAGATACTGCAGGGAATCGCCCGACGCAAAAACAGAGTCGGGGAACTTATCCAGTCGAAGGATTTCACCAGAGGGAGGTCCGATGTTCCGATCAGGCTTGAAATAGAAGCTTTGCTTAACGAGAAATTATACAAATATGTCCTTGCCCTGGAACTGCCAGAAAGATTCAAAGAGCTTCGAGTTGCTGAAGAGCAATTGATAGTTGGAGGAGAACCAATTTACTCTCGCGAAGAGGCGCAAGTCACTCTTCATGCCACCCCGCAAAACATTAGGGCTCAGTTCCTTATAGATTGGCATCTTGTTGCCCTTCCAGTAATTCAGGAGCAATCGGAAAAGGATCCGCTTAGCCACTTCAAGACTTGGCTTGCTCGCACAATCATTCTGGCCCCGATCCCAGCTTTCATGACCGGAGATTCCGGCGGAGAGACGCTGGAGCCAAAACGAGACGGTTCAAACTTTGGGGAGTGGTTTTCTGGGCTGCTTAGTCACTATCCTGCCGCCTACACACAGGTTGGACAATTTCTCAGAGATATCATGCCTGACTTTAGAGATTTTGTGTATGATCCTGTCGGTAAGGACTTCAAGAGCATGATTGTTCGGTTTGAGGAAAATAATGCGCCTCTGAGTGTCTTTTTTAGGGACTTGTCGGACGGTGAGAAATGCTTTTTTCTTTGCGCTGCCGTCTTAGCTGCAAACCAATTGTATGGCCCGCTTTTTTGCTTCTGGGACGAACCCGACAACTATCTCTCCTTGCCAGAAATTGGCCATTTTGTCACATCCCTGCGACGCTCATTCGGAAAGAAGGGGCAAATCCTGGTGACGTCTCATAATCCTGAAGCGATCCGAAGCTTTTCAGATGAAAATACTCTGATACTCCGTCGTAATAGCCACTTGGAGCCGACTGTTGTCCGATTGCTTGGGGATGAATCTCCGACAGGGGATCTTGTAGATGCCTTGACTCGTGGAGATATATTATATGAGCCCAAATAAGTTCAAACCGCATATACTTGTGTTGCCCGAAGACGATGCTAACCGTCAGATTGCAAACGGATTTATGCTCCATCCACAGCTTAATGGCCGTTTTATTCAAGTCTTGCGACCTGTCGGTGGCTGGGCAAGGGTTCTGGATTACTTCACGGAAGATCTTTCCTTCTCAGTGCGGCAATTCGACCAAAGAAGGATTGTTATGCTTATTGATTTCGATCAGCAGCACGAAAAGCGATTCAATTATGTAAGAAGTAGGATTCCGCAGGAACTGGATGATAGAGTATTCGTTCTCGGTGTGCTGTCTAAACCGGAGGAGTTAAGGCGAGTCAGCAATAGAACTTATGAGGAGATCGGGTGGGCTCTATCACAAGATTGCGTTGAAGACACGCGCATAATGTGGGGGCATGAGCTTCTCAGCCACAACGAAACAGTATTGCAGCGCATGATATCATCTGTTAAGCCATTTCTGTTTAATTTGAGCATGGCCGTTTCTTGAAACAATAACGGCACAGGTCAGACCTATTTTGGCTCATGTCAGGCCTTCGCTTGGAGCCTTCCGCACCTCATCCCTGGCGGCCGTTTTGAGGATGACTGAAGTTCTGCACCCTGCCCAATGCCCCACTTCTCGATGCACACGAGGTGCCTCAAATGATACCTCCCATTGCTGTCCACTGTGGCATAGGTCTCCTTACGACCGCCATCGCCATCCCTCTAGTTCTGCGCAAGGTGCCGATGAACCGTTTCTATGGAGTACGCATCCCCAAGGCATTCGAATCAGACCGCAATTGGTACGACATCAACGCTTACGGTGGAAGACTTTTCTTGGCCTTTGGTCTGCTCCTCACCTTTTTCGGTATCGTGGCACAGGGATTAGCTCCGTCGCCGACTAGCATATGGTCTGCAGTCTTCATCGCTGGTCCCCTTCTCCTAATATTCCCGATTCTCGCATTGATAAGTGCATATGCTCGCCGACTTCCGGGCTGAATGATTCATCGCGGGACCGGAACCTTTAGCCTCTTGTCAGCATCAAAACTAAATAAGGACTTGAACTTTTAGGAGGGAGAGAATCGGCGAGGTGAAACATGGACAGGCTAAAGCGACGATTGCCGATTTTGATGGCTCTGGCGATCATGCTCGTGGTTGATGCCCCTGTCGGCTTTACTGAGGACATCCCCATACCCATGTGTTATGCCATCAAGGCATACGTAACCGATATTGACAATGCGACAAAAGCATACTCGTCTGCGGACGAGTCAATTCGAGATAGTATTATCCATTACGCCAAAATGCAGCTTGATTTAGCGTATAACCGATATAAGGATCAAATAACGTTCGGGCATCGGGTGAACATATTTGTGAATGCTGATGAGCTTTTGACGGAGTTAAACAGGAATAGCTCTTACTTGAAGTCAGGCGATAATGATGCTTATCAGAGAAGCCTTCGAGATATATTTGTGATAGAAAACAAATTACGGGGTCTTTGCACCGGATAAGCAATTTGCCCGTTCGCTACGTCTTGGCTGCGTGCAGGCTCGCAGGGAGCAGAGCTCAATCTAATGCCTGTGCCAAGTCTCAACTTGCAGCTGGATGCATTTCTCGTCAGCAATCGCATCCAGCACTGCAGAAACTCGGCCGGGCCTTCATTCAATTGGGGCAAGCTTGAGGTTATTCCTCCTCGATGATGAAGGTGCCAGATATGTATATGGCCTTTCCATCGTGCATGAACCGAGCTGTCCCGTTTTCGACCTCGACTTTGTATCTTCCCGACCAGGTTTTTATGGCTTTTCCGTCTGCGGAATAAAGGGTAATGGTTCTTTTGAGACCTATCAAATCCGATTTCCAGTGGCTGTATCCCTGGCGCTGACTTTCAGTGCACGAAGCTATCAGAGACGTCATTGCAAGTATTAGTACTGTCAGGAACAATCTTTTCATCGTTCGGACCTCACGTATTGCCGCTGCTGTTCGTCTTTGATTGGAATGGTTTCTCCATGCTTCAGGACAATAAAATCATTCTGAAGCAACCCCATTGCTCGTTTGGCTTTTTCCAACTCTTTCGGCGGCTCGTCCAGGGGTTCGTCCGTTAACGGGAACGTCCCCCAGTGGATTCCAATGGATTTTCTTGCTTTGACATCAAGATGCACCTGCACTGCCTCTTGGGGGTTAATGTGATAATGGCGCATGAACCAGCGAGGCTCGTACGCACCGATTGGAATAGCTGCAATATCGAATGGCCCGAGTTTTCGGCCAATCTCCTTAAAATCACTCGTGTAACCGGTGTCACCCGTGAAAAGTACGCTCACCTGATCGTTTCTAATTACCCACCCTGCCCACAATGACCGGTTTCGGACAAAGGGAATCCTCTGACTCCAGTGGCGCACGGGAACACAGATTATTTGTAAACCGTCTCCGATCTGTTTGTCCCACCAATCCATTTCTACCACTCTGGTTGCACCCATGCCCTCGAACCATGTCTTTAGTCCGAGAGGTACGAAGAAAAAAGTGTCCATTCCGCCTTCGCGATCGAGAAGTCTTCTCACGGTGTTGCTGTCGAGAGAATCATAATGATCGTGCGAGAGGACAACCATATCTATCTTCGGGAGATCGTCCAAGGGAATGCCGGGGGCTACTGCCCGCCTTGGACCTGCGAACTGGACTGGAGAAGCCCGCTCGGAAAACTGCGGATCAGTCAGAATGTTTTTTCCGCCTATTTGGAAGAGTAAAGTGGCGTGGCCGATCCAGGTAACAGTGGCACTACCGGTATTGGATTTCAAAAACGACACCTGCGTCTGTGCTAAAGGAAAATGATAAGAATTCCGATCCGGAAAATCCATCCAAAGACGATCCCATCTCCATCGTAAAAAATCGAAGAAGCTCGAGGACCCCGAAGCGTGGAGGTTCCTGAATCCGTGGCTCGTATGATGGGGCGTCATTGCGGAAAGCGGTTCTGCAGGACTTTGAACGAAAAACATCACCATTCCTCCGAGGGCTAGCAGAACAATGCCGGAGATAAACAAACGTGAAAAGTGCGACATCGATTTTCCTCAAAACTGGTCCTCGGCCAAGACCGGTGGAACCAATATGCCTCTTGTCCTCGATTCCGGCCAATAATACAATTTATTAAAATATGTACACTGTTCGTGCAAGAATCACGTCCGACGTGATATGAATTTGTGTTCAAGAGAGTGAGTAGCGAGGAATCCGCCGTGTAATTTCATTTCGTTTTCAGCCAAGAGCGTAACCCGGCGCCAAGGCACCGGGCTACTTTCAGCAACCCTTCCAGGGATTAAAGGCGTGACGTCCCGCAGGGATCGTTGGATAGTAGACCGGCAATTCCTTGCAGGGAACAGAAATGTCATGCCACGATTTCTCGTCTCACGCTTCGTTTTTCAGACAGCCTCGTGGATGCCAGCCCGAGCTGCCCTCAAGCGAAAGACGACACGCGCTATTCTATTTCCAGAGCAATTGCTCGGCGGTTATGCCCCCTTGAGAGCCCTTTTTGAAAACTACATAACAAAGTCGAGAAGCGTTGCTTCCATGGGAGTCTCTTAATACCGACCATGAACCGGTGTTGAAGTATGTCACTTTAAGATCACTGAATTTTACTTCTTTGTCATCATGGGTGTGCCCCAACAGAACGTATTTGTGTATGTCCGGTTTGAGAAGCCCACCTTTGAGCGGGCGAGCATGCGGCGTTCCGTCAGGCGCCCCGAAAATTCCTTTTACTGCGCTGATGTACGGATCTCTCGTAAGAAACTCAAGCTGCACCGTTTCAGGAGCTGATTCTGGCACGCTTGGAGGCTTTCCGCGATACTTCTTGCCAAGTATTTCATCCACGGCCACCTTGAATTCCTGGTTTTCCGGTTCGTGGTAGAGATGACGGAAACGTGTTTCCACCTCATTGTCCGTTGAAAAAATCCGTTCACGATCAACCTTCTCAGTGAACAACAAGTCAGGGAATTCTCTAAGATTTTCTCCGCGAGATGGCACTCCGACAACTTTGCCCTCCAGGAAAATGGGCGGAAAGCTTGCCACCTGAATTCTCTTGAAAGGGCGGTCGTCAGTGACGTACTGGGTGAAGAACTCATAAGCGGGAATAATCAATTTCCAGAGTTTTTGGCTCACAATGGCGTTGAAGGAATTCATCCAGTTATCCAGGCTGGGTTGTAGTACCTCAAGGCGATTCCAGAAAAGCCTCACAAAGAAAAAACCGGGAGCTTCTGCCCCGAAAAGATCGAAGTTGTCGTAATCATTATCTTCATCAAACTGGTTTCCGTGTTCGGCGTATATTCCCATATCCGGGTCTTCGTAATAGTTTTGAAACACAACCCTTTCCGCGATAGACTTGTCCCCGCGTGCGATAGCCTCTCTAACCGGGCTTTGGACCATTGGGTCAATCAGTGAGTGATCATGATTGCCGGGGGTGCTGATGATCCTTCGGTGATCCGGATCTTTTACCAAGAACTCCCCGAGAGCTGCGAAGGTTTTCGGATGAGCCGAAACAATGTCCTTGACGCGTCCAGCGTCGATATCACGCTTTATGGAAATATCAATAATGTCGCTTTCTTCAGCATGCTTTTCCGCTTCTGTTGCAACCTGCCATATGTCGAGCAAATCTCCCAGAAGGACTAGATCCACTTTTTGATTGGCAAAATTGTCCGACTGTTTTTTGAGAAAATCGCAGAAGTCCTCTTCATTTTTCGGAACAAAATCTTCAAGCTCGTCTGCCTTTCCCAAATGCAAATCACTTACGAAAATAGCTGCCCTCTCCATAACAAATTCCTCCTCTTTATTCGGACTTCTCTGGCAACTCAAAGTGGCTAATACCAGTGTCCATTCGCACGAGAACCATCCAATCTTGATCTAAGGCCGTTTGCGAGAAAACTCATTCGGCCCGGGCGGTACAGCTCGACTTAGTTTCAAAGATTTCTCTCAAGCTGCAACGCCCTCGTTTCCTCTTTGGCGCGGCATTGGTATCAAGCACTTCAGACACCGGTTTGAAGTGACGGCAACACTGATAATACGGACGCGAGATCCTGAGGAATGTTCTGTATGCTACTTTCCGGCTTGGTCGTAAGCGTCGCCAGGCTGAGTCTCGCCAAAACAGGCCTGTGGTCGCTAAATTTCTTCAAGTAATCCGGGATGGTTTTCTCCTTGGCCACAATAAAGAAATCGGCTGAGTCATAAGTCTTTGCTAGGTTTGCGGATAAAAAAATATGATCAATCAGTGACTTAGGCCTTTTCAGATATGAGAAGGCTCCCTCTGCTTCGTCAGCAGCACTGATGGCAGTCATTGCCTGCCCCATAAGGGCTTGGAAATCTTTGGTTGCCAGCTCGGCGTTGAAATCACCGCCCAAAATCCAGTCTGTGTCATTTCCGAATTCGTTGATCATCTTCGCTACTGCCGCACCAAGGATTCGAGCGGCCATAATTCGTCTCTTGCTACCTTCTTCCATGGCTTTCAAGTGTAAAGGCACTAGATAGAAATCGATCGAATTATGGTCTTTGTAAGGTTTCGATTTGAAATAAAACAGCCCTGGGTATCTGTCAAAGACTTTTCCCTCAACTGCTTCAAGGCCAAGTTTATCGAAATCCTGGCTTCTTACCTTGAACCAGGGTTCAAATACTTCAGGCCATTTCTGAGGCTCTCCATCGACAGATTTCTTGTTCCAAATAACAGTCGTGATCTGTTTATCCTTGGGAGCTTCTTCTGAGGCAGCATAATCGAACAATAGGCCATACTTTGATGCGAGTACTCCCACCAGTTTCTCCGTAGATTCCAGCGAAGATTCCTCAAACGCCCAGATATCCAGATTCATGTCGGCAATCGCTCTTGCTATATCATCCGCCTTTTCCGGATGACGATTGAACCATTCCACATTCCAGAATCCCACATCAATATCTGTATCCTCGCCGTAATAGCTCTGGACGACAGTTTCAAGACCGCCGCTCTCACGCTCTTTGACTCGGCCAAGGCCCCCGAAAAAGCCCATAGCGGAATCTATGCCTCCGAATAAAGAAAGCAGTCGGCCGGCGGTTTCAGCTTGCGGACCGTTATCATGGGCGAGGTTTTCCAGTCGGGCGGCAATGGCCGACAGCTTTACGCCTCTATTCACATAAGCAATTCCGTCTTGCCCTTTTGCTTCTTCGTCAGTCGCCGGTCGGCTGGCATGGTGCAATGCCGCAGCCTTCCAGAGATTGTTAAAGACGCAACTGCCTGAGCTGCCTCCTTGGGTATCAGAAAGGTAGTTCAGATGCACTTCATCCTGACTCACAACGCGGTTTTCTTGGAGCACTACGGACTTGTATTCTCCATTCGGGTGCTGAATTATGTTTGCGCACTCTCCATCAAAAATCTTGAAGTAAGCACGGTCGAGGTGGATGAATCCAAACTCATTTCCAGGCTCCCCATCAATGGCGACAAAAGTGAAATCAAGCTCTTCAACAGGGCTCGTGAGAAAAAGACGATCCGGGACAAGACGAAAGGCCTTGGTGGGTGTTTGCGAGCCGTCTACATCTTGCTCGTATCCAAAGATACAAAGGGCTCCGCTTGCTACTTCTCTCGAATTCAGGACATGATGATTGGTGAGAAGAATATCTTTCGCCACAAGGAAACCCGTGCCACACCAGCTTCCAAATCTCCCTTCGTAATTGGTGCCTGAGGTTTCGATCTTGCAGATGCTCTGAGCCTGCCCTGAGCCTACCCTGAGAAACCATGCTGGAAGAAAATTGGGTTCCTTAATGATGCTCTCGACCAGGATTCTTGTGCTGGTGTGTTCATGCGCCCGGATGTCGGTCGGTTGCCCGAGTCCGGCCTGGTTTTTCTGATCGGTTTTGAATCCTGCTGCCATCATGGGAATGTCGTTTATCGCCACCCCCTTGTCTGTAAGTCCCATTGATTGATTCCCTTTTCCCGTAAGACTAGGAAAAGGCACCCCTAACGACGGATTTTTTCTCCAGTCTGAATTCATGTTTTCCCTCCCTGAAAGTCGAGCTCGCAAGAGCATTCAGTCTGTTCAAAAAGAATGATGCCCGCCGGTCAGTCTCGGGCCTCGCGTTTATTTTGATTCATTAGGGTAACCGATCTTTGGTATCAATAGTCCGGGGACTCTTACGTCACACATCCGCTACAAAAGCTCGCTCACGATGTAATGAAACAGAATACTGGTAGCGTCGATTACAACATTATAGAATAGGTTTATCAGATGATCTAACATATTCTATTATTGTCGTAAGAAACCATCGTTCCGTCAAGATTTTGTTTAAGTCCTGTTAGACTTCCGCAAAACTTTCCGTATCGGGTGCAAGTTTCATCACTGCGCACTTGGCACAGCCCCGACTTGACGAAGATTGTGGTCTGGGATATGAAAGGATTGAATTTTTCCACGTCGTGATTTTGTGTTCCGGATGTGACGGAAAAGGGAATCCGATCCGAGCATTCCGTAACCGTCGTTCAGGTAAGTTGAGATTGGGCTACCTTCGCAATGGATCAACAAGAGAGCGAAGATGCCCCAAGGTGACAATGAAACGCCTTACACTTGTCTTATTGTGCTTGGCATTGCTCGTTGCAGCCTTGATGGGAATAGGCACCAGGCACATCAACGATGACCTTTACCTCGGATTCTGTTCCGGTCGCGATACGTTGAACGGGCTCCTGGGCAAACCAGATACTTGGTCTTTCAACACCAATGACGAGATTTATGTAGAGTGCTCCTGGTTTTCTTATCTCCTGTACTATCTGGCATACTTGAAGCTCGGGCATCTGGGCCCGGTACTGATCAAGACGGTACTATTATCGGTCTGTCTGGCAGTGCTCTATTTCAGATGCATCTGTCTCGGTGTACCCTCGTTGCCGGTTCTTGTAACTCTGATTCTGGCCACCTTGAGCTTGGGGCCTTTTCTACTCATCCGAGGCGACAATTTTGCACTGCTATATCTGGTTCTTCTCGGAACCTTTCTCACGGGTAAAACCGAATGGGGCAGATGGAGGCAAATCGGCGCTTTTATAGTGTTCGTTTTCTGGATCAACGGGCATGGTTCGTTCAGTTATGGGTTTCTCCTCATACAAACGCGTCTTGCTCTGGAAGTGATCGCAAAGTTTTGGGCACGAGGACTTGTCATCGCCAGGGCGGAGGGTAAAACACAGGACGGGAGCATATTTTTCAATCCGGTTTCCGATTCATCGGGGCCGGCCAAGTCCGGACAAATCGATGTGACCGGGTGGTTTCTCACGGCCGTTGCGGCAGGGTTGGCACTGCTATGGTTCAACCCTTACGGACTTATGGTGTTGCGGCCGGTGCGTCGAACCATGTCGGAAACTTTCGTCACAAACACGTCATTGGATTGGCTTTCAATCCCTGCTTCAATTTACCGGGATGGGCTTGAGACGGCGTCTATCGCATTTCTCGTCTTTTTGTTGTGTGTCCTTGTTGCCCTTATCATAGTATTCATGTGTGACGGCTTGACCTGCCTGTTGAGGAAACTGATCTCCAGAGGCGCCGTTCCGATCATAATGGAATTAGTCATGGCCGGAACCTTGACGGTGTTGGCATTCCGACACCAGCGTCTGATACTGCTCGCGGCGTTTGCAGTCGTACCGCTATCAGCGCTCTTAATGAGCTTCGCAATTGAATCTGCGGAAGCACGCTTCGCCAGGTTCCTGAGCTTTGTCAAGGGTCGTGTCTGGAACCTCGCTGCGCTTCTGTCAGGCATTGCATTGGTCCTGTTATCGCTTCATTTTTACACCGCCCTGGCAATTCGTTATCTTCCCGGAAATCCATTTCGCGAAGACAGGCCTATCATTGAGCGGCTCATGAGTTTTCCGGGCTATAAGATGGAAGCGGCAGAGTTCATGAAGACGAACAGCCTTTCCGGCAGAGCCTTCTCAGGTTGGTCAATTTCCATTTTCCTGTTGTTCCACCATCCTGGCGTTCAACTCTTCATGGATTGCAGGGATTCGGCCATGTACGACGATGATATCATGAAGCTCTTCCTGAAAGTACTCTATGACTCGGGGCCTAACCACGGGCAGGAGGCATCCGCCATTCTTGAACAGTTTGGGATCCCCTTTGTCCTTCTGGACGCCCGCGGCAGCGACTGGAACTTGGCCGTTCAACTCATGAAGTCAAAAAATTGGCTGCCGGTGTACAAAGACGAAGAGGCCGTACT
This sequence comes from Desulfomonile tiedjei, assembly GCA_016212935.1. GTDB lineage: Bacteria > Desulfobacterota > Desulfomonilia > Desulfomonilales > Desulfomonilaceae > Desulfomonile > Desulfomonile tiedjei_A. The sequence goes on from JACRDE010000113.1 coordinate 15,850, forward strand.
TTTGGTGAGAAGCGATTCCAGCGTTGCGGAAACATTTCATCGAACCGGGAACTTGGATTACTTCAAATATGATCGGCCCGAGACCAGAATAATGAGCGAGGCTTTAGCCTGGTTATATGGAAAGGGCCGAATCCCGGAAAGACTGGCGCTCGACATGAAGACCATCGTCCTTCACAAGCCTGAGCCTCTACTTTACACTCTTATCGCTTCCGCTCCATCCATAGCAATCAGGTGCGAAGACCTGGAAACAAAGTCCTATCTTGAAAGCGAACTGTCGCGATTGTCGAAAACGAATCACCGGATTGCAGGAGGGGCACGGATTCTGGAGAGTCAGATTGTGCTACTGCGCTTGCTCAGCATGAATCGTCAGAAATGCGAACCACGCGATAATGACCAGCGGTTCGCCAGGATGATGCACGAACAAAAGTTGAACTTATCGGAATTGCAGAGGAAATACTATTAGAGCCAGTTTCAATGAACCGCTCATCCTGCTCTGTTGGGATCAACCGTATGACAGAGTCCGTGACGTGCAGTCCGTCCTGAAATGGCTAATCGTGCAGCGACTTGAAACAGTCGCACGCTAGAAGTCGGAACTCAGGTCAGAAAATGGAAAAATTCAGAGGTTCAATGACGCCTTCTGATTGTGCTCCGGAGGAGAGGCTTCTTAATGTCCCATGACTCTGAAAACCGTAAACTCCCGCTCATCTCTATTGTTGTCCCCTGCTACAACGAAGAAGCTGTTTTTCCCTTTCTGCGCCAGGAACTCGTCAATTTGGCAGACAGCCTTAAACCGCGCTACAGGAGCGAATTCGTTCTGATAGACGACGGCAGTCGTGACAGCACGTGGGACCAAATGCTTACCTTTGCGTCAGATGATCATCGGGTGGCTGCAATCTCCCTTTCAAGGAACTTCGGACACCAGGCGGCGCTAACATGCGGCTACGATCTAGCCCGCGGTGATGCCGTAGTTACGCTTGACGCGGATCTTCAAGATTCGCCGGAAGTAGTCCTCGACATGGTGAGCGAATGGGAGAAAGGAGCGGACGTAGTCTTCGCAGTGAGGACTCAGCGTGAGGGAGAGAGTGCGTTCAAGATTTGGACCGCTCGCGTCTTCTATCGCCTGCTGCAATTCATATCTCAGGTGAAAGCTCCCCCTGATGCCGGTGATTTTCGCCTGATGAGTTCCAGATCTGTGGATGCTCTGCGCAAATTGCGGGAGACTCATAGGTACCTCAGGGGAATGGCCGGTTGGCTCGGCTTCAGGACAGCGATAGTCAAATACAGGCGCAAGCCGCGATCTCTGGGAACGACCAAGTGGCCGCTGCTTCGAATGGTCAGATTTGCCATGGACGCGATCGTATCTTTCAGCATGCTGCCGCTACGCTTGGCCTACATGATGGCAGGAATCGTCGCTCTTCTCTTTTCAGGCTATCTCCTTTACGCTTTGATAAGATATATATTCTACAGCGAGGGTTTTGTCACCGGCTGGAGCAGCTTGATAGCAGCGATCATCGTTCTGGGAGTCTTGAACCTTTTGTGCCTCGGCATAATCGGAGAGTATATCGGACGCATTTACGAACAATCCAAAGATCGGCCGCTATATCTGGTGCGACAAATTTGGGGACGGCCGGACCCGAGCTCCGAATCGGGGCATCC
>JACRDE010000114.1 GCA_016212935.1 Desulfomonile tiedjei
ACGCTGTGAGTACAATCTAGACGGGAGCGCCCCCGGCTCCACGGAGCTGAACCCTTGGAAGAAGCCTTCTCCATCATAGTGGAAGAAAAAGCGTTCGATCAAGTTTACGTGATCCTGGCCGGTCGGGTTTCCATGGACAACGCCGAACGTGTAAGGAGTGAACTTATCGACGTGGTCAAGTCAGAGTCATTGAGGGACGTGGTGGTGGACTTGAAAAACCTGAGTTATCTCGACAGCTCAGGAGTAGCGATTCTGCTGGAACTCAGCCGAATGTCCAGGGAACTGGGGAACACTCTGCGCTTGACCAATATTCCACTCAGAATTCAAAGCTTTTTGGAGTTGATGGAGTTCCAGCATCCCGCTGGCGCGGGGATTCTCAGTCCTCGTCCCGAACCGAGCATTATTGAGCAGATCGGAAGCGGTGCACTTCGGGTGAAGCAAAACGCCCGTGACATTGTCACGTTTATCGGAGCCACCGCAACGGCTTTATTCCAGTATCTTTCGAGACCCAGCAAACTGAAATGGGACGATCTGTGGAAATTGATAGAAAAAAGCGGTGCCGACGCCATACCTATAGTGACAATCCTGAGCTTCCTGATGGGTGGCGTGCTTGCATTTCAGGCAGCGATTCAACTGAGGAAATTCGGGGCCAACATTTTTGTGGCGGATCTGGTGAGCCTGTCGATCTGCCTGGAAATGGGGCCTCTTATGACTGCGGTGATTGTGTCCGGCAGGTCGGGGGCCGCGTATGCAGCTCACATTGGAACCATGCAGGTAAATGAAGAGATTGACGCCCTGCGAATAATGGCGATCGATCCGGTGCGATACCTGGTTGTGCCGAGGATACTTGCCGTTGCCTTTGCGCTGCCGTGCCTCACTTTGTTCGCGGATCTTGTGGGCATACTGGGCGGCTGCGTGGTATCCGTCTCTTCGCTGGATCTGACTCCCACAGCTTACTTCGAGCAGGTCAGAAAGGTGCTGGAGGTATCAGATGTCGTGAAGGGCCTGGTGAAGAGTTTTGCTTTTGGCATCGAGATCGCGATGGTTGGGTGTCTGAGAGGATTTCAGGTCCGCGGTGGAGCAGAAAGCGTAGGCGTAGCGACCACATCGGCCGTGGTGACGTGCATTTTTCTTCTCACGGTTACTGACGCTGTTTTTTCGATGCTTTATTATTATCTTCCTTCGATTGGGATTTGAGCGATTCATGAGGTATTCTGAAGTTTGAACAATGAAGCGAAACCCGAAGCTTCCGGTAGGCCGATAATTTCGGTGAGGAACTTGACCGTCGGGTATGGAGACGAAGTTATAATGAAAGACATCTCCTTCGATGTAAACGAGGGAGAGATTTTTGTCATTCTCGGGCGTTCCGGATGTGGCAAAACTACATTATTGAAGGCCATAATTGGACTCCTGGAGCCTCTTTCTGGTGAGATCTTGATTGATGGAGACAAGGTTCAACCAGTTGCTGAAGGTGGTTCTGAGCGTGTTTTTCGCAAGATCGGAGTGCTGTTTCAATCAGGGGCCTTGTTCAGTTCCATGACTGTCGCTGAAAATTTGGCTTTACCGATGCGGCAATACACGTCTTTGCCGGAGCAGACGATCGAACAACTAGTTATCATGAAGCTATCCGAGGTAGGACTCGCTGCGGCCGCGACGTCGCTGCCTTCGGAACTGAGCGGCGGTATGCAAAAGCGGGCGGCTCTTGCAAGGGCGATGGCGCTGGATCCCAAGATACTGTTTTTTGACGAGCCTTCTGCCGGGTTGGACCCGGTGACGAGCGCGGAGTTGGACAAAACGGTACTGAAGATTAACCATACTCTTGGTACCACGATGGTGATAGTGACACACGAGCTTGCAAGCATTTTTGCTGTGACTACTCGGGCGATCATGCTGGACAGCGAGGAAAAGAACATCATAGCTGAAGGCAACCCTCGGGAGCTCAAAGCATCTCCTGATCCCAGAGTAAGGGATTTCTTCACACGCTCGGCCCCTCAGGAAACGGACAGATCGTGAAACCAATAGAGGTTGCTAAAACCGATTTGCCATAAAGGAGACCACTTTGCCGGTAGTCAGCGCTCCTGCAATTGCGGAGGGGCTGTGTTACAAAAAATAAGACAGCACGGTACTTAGCCGTTGCCAAGAGAAACGTCCTGAATTCGGTGCTCATGACATGTGAAAAATCCCTCTTAACCCCACTTTCCCAAATGGGGGAAACTCATCCTGCCTCTTCCACTCCCCTTTACGAAAGGGGGCGGGGGGATTTTTGATTCGGATAGAGCTTTTGACAGTCGATATAAGTCAGTATTCCGGCAATTTCCGGCAGGACGGACAAGGAGCGGAAAATGTCCAGCAGGGCCGATAAATTCAAGATAGGGTTGTTCGTCGTCAGCAGTGTGACGTTGGCAGTGGCCCTGATGATCTGGCTGGGTGCTTCGCGCTACTTTGAAGACTCGCAGACTGTAGTGGCTCTCTTCACTGAAAGCGTTCAGGGACTCCAGGTCGACAGCCCGGTGAAATTTCGAGGCGTTTCGGTGGGAAGGGTTAAAGCCATCAGACTCGCCCCCAACGGCACGTTGATCGAAGTGGTCATGAATCTGAACAAGAATTTCAAGATTACAAGCGATATGGGCGCAAAGATGAACCTCCTCGGGTTGACCGGGCTGAAATATCTCGAAATGGATACTTTCAGACCCGACCAGCAGCGGGAGACAATTGAGCTTGACTTTGAGCCGAAGTACCCTGTCATAACCACCTATCCCTCCGACATCAGTGAGATAGGCAGCGCGTTGGAGAACATATTTCAAAAGGTGAAGGGCGTTGATCTGGCACGTATTTCCTCCAACCTTGAGCATGTCACAGGAAGACTCGACAAGATTCTGTCGGATCCGAAGCTTGAGCATCTGGGATCTGACACCGCTGACACCATGCGAGAACTCAAAGAAGCCGCGCGAAAAGTCAATGAGGAGATCACCCGTGCTCAGCCGGCCAAGAACTTCACGAAGACCATGGAAAAAGCTGCCGAGTTTCTACAGGAGGGCGCTGAGACTTCGCGAAGCGCTGATCGCTTGATCCGAAGGACCGATAATAATCTGAACCGCTTGAGCCAAAAGCTGGACCGAACCGCAGATAATCTCATAGATTTCACTCGCATGATTCGGCAAAAGCCGTCCAGCATAATATTCGGACCGGACGAAAAGGCCGGCCAAAAGCGCTAACCTTAACCTGATAGTTTAAGTGCGTAAGCGAAACCGGGACGCGTCGCGGTTTTGAGATGCCTTAACGAATTGTGATGCCAAAGCGTACGTTCAACCCGCTCGAAAGGGTGCAATGAGATCTTCCCAAAAGACCTTTTGCGAAATTGCGATCAAGAGCCTGCTCGTGGCGAGTACCGTAATGCTTCTCTGCGGATGCGCACTGCGTTCCAGGGATATGATTATGTATCATTCTTTCGATTATCCATCTCCGGCGAGAGAAAACGTGCCCTCGGTGCCCGACACCTTAATGGTTTACAATTTTCTGCTGGAATCCTCTGTGGAAATGCATGCCCTGGAGATCTCCTATTTCAAAGGGGGCGACAAATCCATAATTCGGCACAGGTGGCAGGAAAACCCTGCCGATATGGTCACTGAACTAGTGCTGCGCGATCTGGCGAATTCCGGATTGTTTGAGAAAGCCGTGGACCAGTTGAGCACAACGCGTTATCGCTATGCCCTGGAGGGTGTGATCCGTAATTTGCAGGGAACGGTCCAGGATGGGAAAGCCAAGGCACTATTTGAGATCGAGGCCACACTTATTGACTTCGACGCTCCACTAGGAAAAGACAAGAATATACTCAAGAAAACCTACCGCCTAGAGACCCCCAGCACTGATGATAAGCCGGAATCAGTCGTCGCAGCCCTGAACAAAGGGATAAGCGAGTTTTCGTCTCAGTTGAGAAATGATATTCGGCAATCGCTGACAAGACGAGTCCCAAAGATGAAAAGAGAAGCTACGACCGCACCCATTCACATACAGCTTGCCCAGAGTGTTTGGTCCTAATGCAGAAGTCTCCTTTATCGATATGAGACGGGTTCACTGAGCGCAGTCCGCACAGAGCAGGTCTCCGTTTTTGTCGACCATACGACTTACAACCGTATATTCGCCGCACACAGGGCACGGCCGGGTGGTCACGGGTACTGTCGAGGGGGGAAGTTCAGTTCGCATCTCGGTTACGCTGAAGAGGTCCCGAGAATCTGCTGAGACCAATTTGGCTACTGCCTCGTCACGGAGTTCCAGCAACCTGAGTTTGTCATCTTCTGTTGCAACACCGGAGTCGACCTTCTCTCGCAATCTCTTACGCTCCTCGTGACCCGGAACAGGCCCGACGAATGATACCCTAACGCCCCGTCCCGAGCTTCTATCAAAGAACGTGAAGACCTGCTTGCCCCAATCCCGAAAGACTAGATTGCCCTTCCCGAAGGTACATCCGACAAGTGCCTGAATCGCGTCCACCGCGCATGAGTCGTTTTCCACGACAGCGACGATCTCTTCATCGCTGGACGCCTGCAAGTCGAGGGCTTTTAGGGCAGCCTTGGCCACTGCGTAGCCGATTGCCAGTCCCGGACACAAATGACGGTGGAACTCAACGCATTTTTGAAAATCCTCGGGAAGACTGCCGATGCTGCTCATTGTTGCCTCCGGTGAATCCGTCTGGATGTCAAACGAATTTGGTTTCAGATTCCACCTTGCTCGATCAACTCCGTGAAGTGCTTCAAAATGCGCGCTGTTGCACCCCAAATGTTGTGCCCTTGCCAAAGATACGACGTCACCTCCACCGACTGTCCCTCTATGGTCCATGTGTCTTCGGACCTGCGGGACGGATCAAAAAAAACTTCCAGCGGTACTCTTAGCAGACCGGAAATCTCCCTTGCACTGGGGCGGAATTCGTAGGGATATGGAATTATCCCAACGAAAGGGATTACCAGGTATCTCGTTGCCACCGTGTAAAAGTCATCCAGTTCGCCGAGCACTCTGACGTCTTTTGGGTCCACTCCGATTTCTTCGGCGGTCTCGCGCAATGCGCAGGCAAGCATATTCGCATCGGATGGATCAACTTTTCCTCCGGGGAACGAAATTTCACCCTTGTGATGTTCCACGAAATCGGATCTCTTGGTCAACAGAACGTGTCTGCTGCCGTTAGTACTGAATAGAGGCACCAGGACAGCCGCTGTAATCATTCCGTCGGCAGGCAGGAGTATTTTTGTTCGGGATTTCAGAAGACGTTCAAGTTTTTCCTCGAAGTCGGGTAGAGTCCAAATTGGTGCGGCTTTTTCGCTCATTCTTACGTTCGCCTAAGAGTAATATGTGCACTCTCAATCATGTGAGAGCTGAGAACGACCGCGTACCGGGCGGCACTAGAATTAATTTGCAGTTCCCAACTGATTTTTCAAGCCCCTCTCAGGAAACTTCTTTCGGAAAACCAGGCAGGGGATTCCAATGTTCGGGTTATACGAATTCGCTTTCAAATCAGTAAGATTGGGGGAACCTTCTTTGGCAAAGAAGGTTCCCCCAGACCCCTTCCAAGAAACTCTAACACTGGCCGGAATCCCTATTTCTCGTTGAGAAATGTGGATTCCGGCGAATGCTAGAAGTTCTTGAAGTGGGGTTCGGGGAGGAACTTCTTTCAAGAAGTTCCTCCCCGATTCTTCCTTGTTTGAATGCGAACTGGAATTATTCATTATGGATCATTCCCATAATTCCGCTGGAGCCAAAAAGGAGCTATTGCCAGTTGCAACGCCGTTGATTTGAGCGGAATCCCATGAGCCGATGTCGTCACCCGGGCGAGAGCCCGTATCGAGCAGATAAGGCAAACACATCCCGATCTGGATCCCGACTTACGTCGGCATGACGGGTTCCGGCCTTCTTGCCGACAAGTGCTCACCGGGAATTCTCGTGTTCCGTTGTGACTGGCAGGTCATGATAGTTCGCCGGAACCTAGCCCGGGATGCAATCGAAGGGTTCAGGAACCGGTTCGAGCCTTCAACGTTCACAGGATTGTCTTATCTTTTCTCTGGTGCGAATTGCCAATCCCAGTCCAATTCCCAAATCATCACATTTCCATCTGCTGAAGAACTGATCACAAAACGACCGTTGGATGCGAACTTGGCAGAGGTTATGTCTTTTGAATGTCCCTGGAATTCCCTCTGGCATTCGCCTTTGTTGATGTCCCATATCCTGAGAACCATGTCAGGGCCACCGGTAACCATGAAGCGTTGATCCGGCGAGAACGATGCGGTTCTCACGCCAGCCTCACTGACATTCAGCGTTTTGAGGCAATTACCTCTCTTCAGGTCCCACAATCTGACAGTCCCGTCCATGGAGCCCGAAATAAGGAGATCCTCCATCGGGGAGACTTCTATACACATCACCCGGTCCTTGTGGCCTCTCATATCTCTCAGGAGCCTTCCTGAGGACAGTTCCCACATCTTTATGATTCCATCGAAGCCCGCGGACACGATGTACCCTGAGTCATTGAGATATGCGACGGACGTGACTTTGTCTTCGTGTCCCTTGAACACTTTCTGTACGGCTCCGTCCGGTAAACGCCAAAGCCGCACTGTTCCGTCCCATGAACCGGACACCACTGAATCTCCATCCCTGGAATAGGCCACAGCGCTCACGCTTTCCAGGTGACCTTTCAGAACCAAAAGGTTTTTTCCGGAGTTCAAGTCCCAGATTCGCACTGTACGGTCATCTCCCCCGGAGACAACCTCCCGGCCGTTCACGGAAAAACAGACAGAAGTTGCTAGATTGGTGTGCCCCTTGAGCACCTTGATGCATTCGCCTGTTTTGGTGCTCCAAAGTCTAAGACTATGGTCCGAATGGGCGGTCAGGAAGTAAATCGCGGACGGAGAAAAAGATATGTCCATCACTCCCGAACTCGTCTCCACCGATTTCCGCTTCCAGGCTCCGTGCAGACCTACTCGCTTCCCGTGGTCTTTAAGACGCACGATAAGATCCAAGGCAGTATCAGATCGCTCAAAACCGGCAAGAGTCTGGGAATCACGCAGCAGGGAATATGCCATTCCGAAAGATCCTCGTTTAATGGCTTTTTTCGCCGTTTCGAGCATTGCTCTATATTTCTTCTCTGATTTCAGCTGCTTAGTTACCGGTCTGATCTTCGCAAGTGCGAGCGTGGGGATAATCTGACGGCCGCTCACATCCCAGACTCTGACAGCCATATGTCTGCCCCCTGCCACCAGTCTATCCCCGTCCAGCGTGAAACTGAGGCAGTTTATGTCGGCGTCTCCCGGCGCAAACGTTCTGAAAGCGGTTCCTGTTCTGGTGTTCCAGACTTTGATTCCGGCTTTGGGATCGTAAGTCGCAGCAAGCTCCCTTTTCATGTTGATGGCCGCATCTGTTATGTGTTCTTGATGAGCCTCAAAAGACCCCATGGTCTCTCCGGTGACTGCATCCCACATTATTGCCCGCCGATCTCGGCCGCAGGTCAAGATTCGACTGCAGTCAGGGCTTACTCTCAATACTGAAATCACTTCTCGGTGACCGCGCTCGAAAGATTGGGAGCTGCAGTCAAGCGCGTTTATCTTTTTGATTGTACGATCCAAACCGGAAAGAAAGATAACGGGTTGGGTTTCATTTTCATATACCACGGCAGCGGCCGTGTTCGGCGGAATCTTTAAAGTAACGGCTTTGAAGTCGGCGCTGCTCCACAAGCGAGCATTTCCTTTTTGCTCCACGGTGAGTATTTGCTTTCCGTCCGGCGAGAAGCCCAGGGCGCTCAGTTGGCTCTGGACCAAGAGGTTCCCCACGAACATGCCAGACTCTAAGTCGAGCAGCTTCACTGGGACTCCTTGTTGGGATGCAGCGATGGCCACTATTTTCTCGTCGGGTGACACCCACAAAGCTGCTGGAGGTTCGCCCACGACTGTGGAACTCTTCTCCTCTTTCCAGGTGTTCGGATCCCAGATTCGGACAGTTCGATCTCGTGCTCCGGTTATCAGGCGGCCGGATTTGGGGAAATTCGCCATGCACGTCACCCAGCCCGTGTGTCCTGTCAGCGTAGCCAATTCTGAAAGCCCGCTGAACCGGTACGAGGCTGCTATTTCCTCAGGGGTCTGGCTGTGCATCTCAGCGATAGGAGGCAGCGCGTTGATTCTGGCGATGGCATCGTTCCTGCGCCCCGCGTTCATCAGCGCGCCTGTCAGCCATCCCACCGCATCATCGTCGTTGGGGAATTCATTGAGATAAGTCTCAAAGTAATTTATTGCGTCATTTTCCCTGCCCACACCGAGCAACGCTATGGAATAAACCTTGAGCCACTCCTCATGGGAATCCTCAGACGCAATAGAAATCTCGCATGCCCTGAAAGCTCTCTGAGCGTCTCCCAGTGCGAGAGCCAATCGGCCCAGCAAATACGAGCCGCGGCCGACGTACTCCTGAGTTTTGACGACTTCCTCCATTTTCACCAGGAGCTCTGGGTCGGGGTTCTTGGTCTTGAACCATTCGAGCAAGCCCAAGTTGTAGGTGGCTTCGGGGTGATGGGGATCCGAATCGAGTGCTTCCATCAGCCGCCGTTTGGCCTCGTCCTCGTGGTTCAAGTCCATGAGAGATACGGCGCGATTGTTTAGAGCGTCCGAGAGAAGTTTGACCTCGTCAGGAGGCTCACGCGTAAACCGCCTTTTCGTGATGTCTTCGTGAACGGACGCCAGTTCTTCTCTGATCTGCCTGAAAGAACCATAGCGATCATCAGGATTTTTGTTCAGGCATTTTAGAATCAGCTCTTCAATGGCAGGAGGTATGTCGGCCCGAAGAGTACTTGGTCTTGGTGGAGCCTTCCTCACGTGGGCCAAAGCAAGCTTGTCCTTTTTCTCTCCGGGTCTGATTATAAAAGGTTTGCGACCGCAGCAGAGTTCAAAAAACATTACGCCGAACGCGTACATGTCCGCTGGAGGTCCCACCTCCGAATGAGGTATCCACATCTCGGGGGCCATGTACCCCGGTGTTCCCATTCCTGCTGCGGTTATGGATTCACGGTCCACTACTATGGAATCTGTAATCGAAACACCCGCTACATCCGTTGGGATCTCCTGAGTCCGACGCTTGGTCAAGCCGAAGTCGGTGACCTTCAAAATTCCGTCTTTGGTCATCATGCAGTTTCCGGGCTTGATATCGCGATGCACCAAGCCCTTGGAATGCGCATGCTGCAGCCCGTCGCTGACCTGAACCATGAGGTCGATCATCAGATCCCAGCCGACGCTCTTTCGCCTCGATAACCATTCATTGAGTCCCCCGCCGTCAACGTATTCAATGAATATCCGGGGGCTGTCCTGAATGCTTCTCACGTAGTAACAGGCCGCGATGTTTGGATGAAAGCCTATATCTATCCAGGTTTCCGCTTCTTTTGTGAACAGGGCCCTATCTTCTTCGTTTTCGCGCAATTTTTGAAGCAGCGATTTCACCGCGATCATGGAATTCCAACGAACGTGGCGCACAACATAAACCGCTCCCATGCCGCCCTGCTTTATGTCCTTCACTTCGTAAAGATTTTCAATTACATCCCCGATTCTCCATTCGCTCAGTCCAATCTTCATGGACGTTGAGTGAATAGTCCGACTGGTCCGATGTGACGGGGACGCCTTCAATTCTGCTTGCTGCTCAGGACTCTTTTCAGCCGGTCCGGTGATCACCGAAAAGCCCATGGTTTTCAATAGCTCGACCAATTGATCCAACTTGGGATGCCAGACC
>JACRDE010000126.1 GCA_016212935.1 Desulfomonile tiedjei
ATGCAGACCGTAGGAAGAGTGCCCCAGCATCTTCAGGACACCGTGGACACTCACTATAACGCCGGCAACAACATGGCGGTGCCGCAGGATGAGTTCGTTGAGACAATCGAATGGATTGAAGAAGAATTGCAGTCTGAGGACGGGTGCGAGAACTTCAAAATTCCGGTTGATAAGAAAGGCGCTCAGTACTTTCTTACCTTAAATCCTCGGGAGCCCAAATATTATCCTTTGACCATTCAAGCCAGCGCGAAGGTGCTCAACGCCGCAGGGGTGGATTTCACCATTTCTTCCAGGTACTGGGACCTCACGAATTACGCGCTGTTCAACGGCAATGATCCTGATGCCAAGCTGTTTGCCATGTGGCAAGCGGAGGACGTCAAGAGACTCGGATGCGAATACCTCCTGGCAGGAGAATGCGGTCACGGTTACCGCGCTCTTCGTTGGGAATTGCCCAACTGGGTTGGAGGAGTCCCATTCAAGATCACCAGCATGATGGAGCTCATGGCGAAAGTGATCCTTGAAGGCAAGCTCAAGCTGGACAAGTCCGTGTGGAAGGGCACGAGGTTCACTTATCACGATTCATGCAACATCGCTCGTTCCGGCGGGGTCATGGAAGAGCCCAGGATAATTATCCGGGCCGCGGCTGATGATTTCGTGGAGATGGAGCACAACAGGGACAAGAGCTTCTGCTGTGGCGGAGGCGGAGGGGCCCTTGCCATGCCCGAATTTACCAAACGCCGCATCGCCGCGGGAAAGATCAAGGCTGACGAAATTCGTGCAACAGGGGCGAATGTGTGTCTGCAGTCGTGCCATAACTGCACGGACCAGTTGAAAGAAATAATCGAGCATTACCATGTTGGCGCAAAGGTAATGAACTTGGCTGAACTACTATCGCCGGCCCTTGTGCTCTAGTAATACACAGCTGCTGCCATTGCTTGTCAAAGGCGCTCCTGAAACGTGAAGCAAGGCCTCGCCTCATGGGCGCTAACCTAGTGTTGATTTCATTGGGTTTAAGCACCCGAATGGCAAGGTGGTAGCCAGGCTCCCCCTTCATCAAGTGGGGAAAGAGGGCAAGTTAGCTCATATGAGCGTTCCCCTGGGGCGTACCTTGTGAAAGGCGCTCCGGGGTGCCTGAATCACAGTCCGGCTAGGTTAGGGCCTTTTGCGAATAGGGTAGCTGTAAAGTATTTGAGGAAACCGTATGCTTGTTACCACGGCTGGCAGATACGCTCTAAGGGCTCTTATTGACTTAGCCGTCTACGGAAACGGTCGACCTACGCGCATCAAGGACATTTCCAGAAGGCAGAGAATATCTTCCAGGTACTTGGAACAGATCTTCAGCAAGTTGTTCAAAGCCGGGTTGATTAGGGGGAGGCGCGGCCCTTTCGGAGGATACGTCCTCGCAAAGGACGCATCCCAGATCAGTGTAGCGGACATTATCTCGGCTGCGGAAGGTCCGTTGCAGCCTGTTCCCGTGGCTTGCCTGTCTGAAAACGGCTCCCATAATGATTCCTGCGACCTCTTTGAGGGATGTCTGAGCAGACATGTGTGGAAGGAAACCCAAAGGATTCTGTTGGACTACCTGAATTCTGTGACCATTGCCGACCTGTGCGCATTGGCAGGTAGGCATCCCGACCCTGCAATACCGCGGCCCCTGGCCTCGCACACAAGCGTGCAAACCGGCGAATCTTGATGTCTCCGCCCAGGCTCTTGCCGCGACCCCCCTGGGGACGGCATCTTGGTCACTCGGGAAACGGCGGAGCATCCTATTATAGCAGTTGCCAAAAATAGTGTCCGTTTCTTCGTCATTCCTGCGGAGGCAGGAATCCAGAGTCTGGACCCCGGATCAGGTCCGGGGTGACGGTACCACTCCCGTAAAGGGGACAAGAATTTTGGCAATTCCTATATTCGCAACGCAGCTCCCTAACTACTGGACCAACTAATACTAATGCGCATTCAAAGAAATAAGATTGGGGGGAGCCTCTTTAGTAAAGAGTTCCCACCCTTGCAGAAACTTCTATCGTTTGCCGGAATCCCAAATTCCTTTCAGGAAATGGGATTCCGGTCAGTGCTAAAAGTTCTTGAGGTGGGGTTCGGAGAGGAACTTATTAATAAGAAGTGCCTCCCCGATTCTACATATGTGAAAGCGAAATGGTATAAGACATGTTACTTTCCCGCTACGTGAAGACCGAAAGCCTCTCCGTTTCCGCTCAGAATGTCATCTATTTCTTTCCTGTCACAGTCCATGACATAGGGGATACCTGAGATCTCGCTAGCTTCACGGGTCAGGCTGACCAGATCGTTTCGGTCGATGTGTTGCAGAGCGAATTTTCGCGCACCGGCCATCAGCTGTTGCAGACCCTGTTTTAGACGGTCGACATAAGAATATAGGCCAATCGCGCCTGCGGGTAATTCTTTGAATTGATCGCCGAAACGCTCCTTCAGTTGGGCTGCCACAGCAAAGAGACCCACATAGCCATCTTCTGGCTGTTTCCCTTCCAGCTCCATCTTCTCTGCTGTCAGCTTACCATTGGTCTTGCCGACCATGGCTGCAGTCATGAGTGCCCTACCCAGACAGATCGCCTTAACGTAAGGAGCCCCAAGGGCTATTGCCTTGAATATGTGGTCTTCCAGTGAGAGTCCGCCTGCCATGGCTATGGGTGGAATGTATGCACCCTGTGCGCTGAGGCGTTCGCACATCTGATAAGTTAGAGCCTCAAGATATACCGTGGGTATGCCCCACTCGTTCATCATTCGCCAAGGGCTCATGCCAGTGCCGCCGCCTGCGCCGTCTATGGTGAGGAGGTCTATTCCCGCGTTGGAAGAGAACTTGATTGCTCGGGCCAAGTCTACCGGCCTGTAAGCGCCTGTCTTGAGAGTGACGTATTTGGCGCCGAGTTTCCTCAATCGCTCGACTTCCCTGTAGAAGCCTTCCTCCGTGACCATTCCCAACCGGGAATGCCGTTCAAACTCATTAATCCCGCCGGTTTCGAAAGCCTTGCGTGCAGCGGACGTGGTAGGATCGGGCAAAACAATGTATCCGCGTTCTTTGAGCTGCATAGCTCGCTGAAGAGTTGTGAGCTGGACTTCACCGCCTATGTCCTTAGCTCCCTGGCCCCATTTCAGCTCAAAGATTTCTACGCCCAGCTTTTCGATTACGTATTCAGGCACTCCTAGCTTAGTGTCTTCGACGTTCGCTTGAACGATAATGCCGCCCTTCCCCTGGAACCACTTGCGATAAGCGTTGACTCGCCTTTCCATCTCAGGTGATCTAAAGATTTTGCCGTTCTTGAACTCAGCGTCCTTGTCCATACCGCAAATGTTCTCTCCGGCGATCACGATGATACCGGATATTGCAGCGCCAATGGCGATTTCTTCCCAGTTGACACGCGCTATGAAAGTGGACCCGACGGCCCCTGTAAAAACGGGGAAATCCAACTCTATGCCGCCGTTTTTGCCCAAGGCCGTGGCACAATTAACAGCCGGGAAGGTTGCGAGATCCGAGTCTGCCGGAAGGCCGACCGCTCCCACGCACGTTCCTTGGATGTTGAAGTGCGAGAAATCGACCGGATAATCCTTGTCTGCACCCGCAGTTATTTTTCCGTAGGGCTGAGGATATATTGTTTCGCGTCCTTTGATGGCTGATCGGCCTATCTCGCACGGGCCGGGACATCCGTCCAGACAGGTTACGCAAATACCCGAGATTGGAGCCGGCTCGACTCTGGTCTTTGTCTTGGTAGCCGAGCTTCTGTTTGGTTTGCTGAACGACATGACATCCTCCATGGTCAAAATTGATCGAACAATCCCGAATGAGACTGACGCACGGGCCGCCAGGACAGTTCAGGCGGTTCGTCAGCATTAGCTCGCCTAACTGCCTGGCTGCGCTATGTTAGCTGGGCTTATTTCTGGTGTCAAGGAATTAACGACCGCAATCAGGGATTCACCATTTCTTCTCTGAAAAATGCCCTTCTTGTCGTCTTTTCTAAGTATCCCGTGTCTTCTGGTCGAACCTTAAGCGCTGTTTGTTAGCACTGCTGACTATGTCCTGCACCCAGTTAGTAAAGCTGAGGTCCTCCGAAGTCTAGCCTTTGGGCAGCGCTCCATCGTCGCGAGCATCCGGACAACACCGTTTGCCCTCCTTAAGACAGAGGCTGCTGGAACCCTATATCAAAGAGGGAAACATGCTCCTAAATCAGCGCTTATGCCGCGGAGCCCGATACTAACTTCCATGGCGGAAAGCGCCACAACGAAGTATGAAAACGTCCCTGTAGGACTGGCATCTTGCGGGTCACCGTCAAGTAGTTTTCATAGGAACTCTCAATCAAAGAAGTGAAATTGGTGAACCCCTTCTTGCAATACCAATGCGCATTCAAAAAGTAAGATTGGGGAGGAACCTCTTACAGGACGCGGCCTGCGGGCGCAACCAAACTTTGTCAGATTTCTCTCATAGAAGCAGTAAGTTACATCGATCGCAATCCAACTTCTTCTCGAGAAAACAAGAAATCGAACGTTATTAATAAGAAGGGCCTCCCCGATTTTACATATTGGGAAGCGAAATGGTGTAAGAAGCGGTTCACCAAATTCTTACAACTTCGAACGAGCATTGATGTGAGACCAGATCTTTCCTGACTTTCATGGCACATTTCTGTAATCCAAAATGTTTTTGAGAAAGCCTCTCGGTGCTTGCCGCCAAAAGGCCGATGATGCAGTAGGCAAAAAGCTCCGCATAGGTCACCACACCTATGAACAATGTTCTTGACTAGAAACATTGTTCACCTTACCCTCGTACTGTAACTCAGTTCAAATCTTTTCAAATCGCGTCCCGCTGCGAGGAGGCAATTCCTATGACTCTTCCTGATAGGCATAATCAGTATTCATTCAAGGGCTTCACTGAAAAAGTGAGGTCTGTCGATTTTTATTCGGATGATTCCTTTTTCCAAAGAATCGTAAACCATTACTGCTCTGATGAATTGCCCGCACTGCACGACAAACTTCTTAAGTTGTCATTCAAAGTCTCTTTCCGATGGAGCGAACTGGCTGACCGCATAGCGCGTCCTGAACTGCGACCATACATGGAGCACTATGACGCCTTCAATCAAAGGGTGGACAGGATTGTGCGCCCGTTAGAAACCAGCTTGCTGGAGCAGGAGGCTTTTTCAGAGGCGCTGTTTTCTTCCAGGACAGGGAAATGGGAGAACTTCACAAAACGATTCCTTCTTCACCAGATTGGTGAATCATGCGTGATGTGCCCAACAGCGTGCACCGAGGGACTCATAGCACTCATTCAAGAATTCCCTGAAGGTCGCCATCCGGAGCTATCCAAAATCCTGCTCCATTGCACTGAGGGGATTGATGGCGATTTCGGGATAGGTGCCCAGTTTATGACAGAGATTCAGGGAGGGTCCGACATTCCGGCAAATCTCCTTGAAGTTGAACCTGTCGGGGACCACTATCGGGTCTATGGTGCCAAATTCTTCTGTTCCGCGATGCATGCAGACTACAGTGTAATTACTGCCAAGGTTACCGGTAGCGAAGATGTTGGTACATTCATAGTTCCGTCATGGCTCCCTGGAGAAAAGAAACATGAGCGTCGAAACGGCTACCGTATAAACAGGTTCAAATGGAAGTTGGGAACGGCCGAACTCCCGACTGCTGAGATCGAATATGACGGAGCGGTCGCGTACGCAGTCGGTCCCACCAATCGCGGAGTTGCCAATGCCGTGGGGATTGTGTTGACGTTGTCTCGAATTGCGGTGGCTACATCCAGCGCTGCTGCAATGACTCGAGCTGCGAGGGAAGCCCTCATCTATAGCCAGTTTAGAGATGTATTTGGGAAGAAAATATGTGAGTGGCCACTCGCAGCAGGCCAACTGCGAGACCTGCAGGATGCAGCCCAAAGGACGACTGCTGGAGCGTTCAAAGTATACGACCTTTTCATTCGGCTCGGGAAGACTCTTCAACCGGGATTAGAGTCGAAGGATCCTCTGGATATCAGGAAACTAAAATTCAACCTCAGAGAGCTGATCATATTGCAGAAATTGGTATCTGCTTACGAGACGGTGGACGTAATCCGAAAAGCTATGTCAATCTTCGGCGGCCACGGAGTTATAGAAGATTTCTCTTCCTTGCCGAGACTCTTCCGGGACGCCACTGTAAATGAGCTGTGGGAAGGGCCGCGCAACGTTCTCCTCATGCAGGTGTTCCGGGATATTCAACGAGTTTCCAGCTGGTACCCTCCAGAAGAGTTCACGAGCAACATTCTTCAGGGAGCCCCAAAGGAAACTGTAGAGTCTTTATCAGCTACCCTGAAAGATCTTCTGGCTGAGCCCCCGTTCTTTGAGCTTAGTCCGGGCGCAATGGAGCGAGCCGCCCTGTGGGAGACCTTTTGCGATGACTTGTTCAGAGCGTATCAAGAACAGGCATTGAATGAGGTGGGAAGGGCGCCTTTGCTCAAGCAGTAAGAAACATCGTTGCCGATGTCGCGGCAGGAAAGTCTGTGTCATATTTCAGGAGGATGGTCATGAACTGCAATATCGGAGAAACCCTGATTCACAGGGCAATGCTGACACCTGATGATGAGGGATTCGTTGGAGACGGTTACAGGTACACCTTCAAAGAGGTCAATTCGCGAGTCAACGGTTTCGCATCATACTTGAAACGACAGAACGTTGCACCTGGTGAACGATTGGCCATTTTATGCAAGAACAACGAACACTTGGCGACTGCTATTTATGCTGCCGGTAAGATCGGGGCCATCGCTGTGGTGCTCAATTGGCGTCTCCAAGGACCTGAATTGAACTACATCTTGAACAATTGCGGGGCATCAATCCTACTCTATGACAACGAGTTTCAAGAAGCCGTAGCTCAGCTCAGGGCGAGCATACCTGTACGGAGTTATATCCGGTGGGGTGGTGACGGCGCAGACCCAGAATTTGAGTCAGCACTGTCCGGCCAACCGTCATCCGAGCCGGAACTGGTGGGCGGGGGCGACGACCCGGCGATAATCATGTACACTTCCGGAACCACCGGCAAGCCCAAAGGAGCGGTCCTGACTCACAACAACCTGTTATGGTCGACATTCGGATTGTCGCACACACTGGACTGGAATTACAGAGATCGTTTTCTCCTGGTGGCACCGCTTTTTCATATTGGAGGCCTCGCTCCGCTGGTGACCAACGTACACAAGGGTGTGACGACAGTATTCATGCCTAATTTCGAACCCGTAGCAGCCTGGGCCACAATAGCTGAGGAGCGCATTACCACAATGATGTCTGTTCCCCTCATGCTCCAGGCAATGCTCATGGTCGCCAAGGCCAAGCAAGTGAATGCAGACTCTCTGCGCTGGTTCATGTGTGGAGCGTCGGCAGTTCCGGAGTCCCTGATTCGGGCATATCTCGCGTTGGGCATCAAGGTACAGCAAGTTTACGGCATAACGGAATTCTCTGGCGGAGTGACTTTCTGGCTTCAAAACATGCCTCTGGAAAAGTGCAACACACAGGGTAAGCCCATTTTCTACGCGCAGCTGAAGGTTGCCGATCCGGAGACGGGCCGGGAGTTGCCGATCGGTGAGGTGGGTGAAATTCTCTGCAAAGGGCCGGTTGTCTTCAAAGGCTATTGGGACAATCCCGAAGCCACAAAAGGCTCCCTGATTGACGGCTGGTACAGATCCGGAGATCTGGGAAAGGTAGATGAGGACGGATATTTCCGCGTTGTGGATCGCCTCAAGGACATGATCATCAGCGGTGGAGAGAATATCTACCCTGCAGAACTTGAAGCAGTCATCATGACTCACCCCTTTGTGGCGGAAGCAGCCGTGGTTGGTCTTCCGGACCCGAAATGGGGCGAGATCCCGGTAGCTTTCGTGGTCAAGAAAGCTGAGTCTCAGATTGACGCCAATGAGATCGTGAGTCTCTGCAAGGAGAAACTCGCGTCGTACAAGTGCGTGAAGGATGTTCGCTTCATCGACGCATTACCGAAGAACCCGGTCGGGAAGATCCTCAAGACCTCGTTAAGGGGCCGATAGACCTACAAGACTGCGTGTTGATTATCTTAATAGCAGGAGAGGACCTTTTTTTAATACTGATCCCGAAATACTCGGCTAGTAGACAAAGAAATGCATGTTCTTTCCGTCGACCATCTGATACTAACGCGCGTTCAAAGAAATAAGATTGGGGGGACCCTCTCTGTAAATAGTTTCCCCCCAAACCCCCTTCCAGAAACCTATATCATTTGCCGGAACCCCAAATTTCCTTTCAGGAAATGGGGAGTCCGGCGAGTGCTAAAAGTTCTTGAGGTGGGGTTCGGGGAGGAACTTCTTACAGGACGCGGCCTGCGGCCGCAACCAAACTTCATCCGATTTCTCTCATAGAAGCAGTAAGTTACATCGATCGCAATCCAACTTCTTCTCGAGAAAACAAGAAATCGAACGTTATTAATAAGAAGTGCCTCCCCGATTTTACATATTTGAAAGCGAAACGGTATGATATGGTGTACGAAATCCAGCGACTCTGAGGGTAATCAGATGGCCGGAAGTGACGAAATGGCAAGACCCCCGCATAATTCCGATATAAGCACTGGAGTTACATGATGGACAAGTCTGATATCGTTAACAGGAACTTCCGCATCTTGTATTTTACAGGAACGGGCAACACCGACTGGGTAGTAAAGAAGATAAGGGAGGGCCTTGAGGCCAAGGGTGCCTCCTGCATGACCCTGCCGGCGGATCGCTTGCTCGCGGACTGCGGGATGGGGTTCGGAATGAAGCCGGACCCGGAGTTGCTCAAAGCAAGGCTGGGGGATTTCCTGTCGGACGATGCAGTTCTGGTGCTGGGATTTCCCACTTACGAGGGTACAGTCCCAAGACCCTTCAGGGAACTGTTTCCCCTGCTGCCCGAGGGAAACGGGCGGAAACTGGCCTGTATCTCGACGATCCTCCTGGCAGGCGGAGACGCAGTCCACATTGCCGAGAAAACCCTTGCACAGCGCGGGTACAGGTCGTTCCTCACCACCTACGTGGTCATGCCCGGCAACATAAGGCTGCCTCATTTCGCGTTCTTTCAGATCCACAACGGGAAGGACCTGGACCGTTTTTATGAATCAGCTGGAAAAGCCGTCGCGGAGATCGTGGACGAACTGCTCTATCAGAAAGCCCACTTTGAAGGGAGGACTATCGCGGACTACCTCATCGGCGCCAGCAACCGCTGGGGTGAATACATCCTCCCGGACCTCTGGGGCAAGCAGATGTTCGCTGATGCGAAGTGCATAAAGCGCGCCCTTTGCGCGTCCTCATGCCCGATGGGTAATATCAGCCTCGCGAAGGGATATCCCGAATTCGGCACGAATTGCTGCACGTGTCTGCGCTGCTACAATTTCTGTCCTGAAAACGCAATCCAGATCACTGAGCACACCAGGGACGAGGAGAAATACAACAGGTACAAGGGCTTTGACGGCTGGAAGCCTCCGCACTTGAGGCACGTCGAGATCGGCAGACGGGAGCATGAGCCTGCGAGGCCTTAAAGAATAACCGGCACAGCTCATCAGTCGTAGGAGCTTTCGCCTTTGAGGTTTCGTTTCGTCACCTTCCTGTGAAATCGTTTGGCTATGAGCTTCTCAATTTTTTCCTCCGCGTCGTCACCTATCATTGTGGGTTACCTCCTGTCGGGTGTGCTCCCTCCTTTCCGCCAGCGTTCCCATCCGAGTTCTCGGTGCACACGTGTGCGCTGAAGCAGGCCAAAGCGGGCTGATACCATTTTGTAATTGTTTGCCCAGGACAGGAGGTTGCGGAACGAGGAAGCGCAAGGTAGACTGAGGGCGAGGTAAAAACATGGAGCCTGCAACGATTCCGGACCCACCCGGGTTCAGAGACCTATCGAAGGCAGAGCAAATCCGCTATCTGCAAGCACTCTGGGACCGCATTGCTGAGAAGCCGGGTGAAATTCCGGTTCCCGAGTCGCACCTCGCTCTCGCAGAGGACCGTCTTGCCGAGTATCGTCGCGATCCAAGCCGAGCGCAACCGGCCCATGACGTCCTCGATCGGCTTGCGAAAAACGAACTATGACCGAATATCGGCTGATTGCCCAGCCAGAAGCCGATCTTGGCCCCTCCAGAACCTCGGTCGTTTGCGTTCCCTCCCTGTTGGGCGGAATTGTGAAAAACAGCCTGAGGCACACAAAGGAGTGACACTATGCCGAGGTGTTTCGTCATTCAACCGTTCGACAAAGGCCGCTTTGACAAGCGTTACGAAGACGTCTTTGCGCCGGCCATCCGGGAAGCTGGGTTAGAACCGTACCGCGTAGACAGAGATCCGGGCGTGACTATTCCAATCGAAGAAATACAGAGCGGGATCGAGTCTTCGGAGTCCTGCCTTGCAGAGATTTCAACCGACAACCCCAACGTCTGGTTTGAGCTTGGTTACGCGATCGCGCGCCAACGAGAGGTAGTCCTGGTATGCTCGGAGGAACGTCAGTCTCACTTTCCGTTTGACGTCCAGCACCGATCAATCATAAGGTACTCAACCGAATCTACGAGAGACTTCGAGCAACTGCAGGATCAAATAACGACAAAACTCAAGGCAGTGATTGACAAGAAGGAACGACTTGGCCAGCTAGCTAAGATGCCATCCGTTGCTAGAGTTGAAGGACTAGAGCAGTACGAGATCGCTGTCCTCGTCACAGTCGCTCAGCAAATAGATGACCCTGACGACGGGATCTTACCGTACCGTGTGCGTCAGGACATGGAAAACGCTGGTTTCACAAAGATCGCAACGACACTTGGTTTGAAGGCCCTGCTGGACAAAGAGATGCTGGCAAAGTCTCAAGATCACGATTATGATGGCAGCGCGTTTCTCGTATACAAGGTAACGGACAAGGGCATGACGTGGCTATTCGCAAATCAGAACATGCTCACTCTGAAGCAGGAAACACCGCCTCCACCGAAAGAGGAAGATATTCCATTCTAGGGCAGTCGGACACAGCCGCCTTCTTCTGATCGATATCGACAAGTTCATCGGCCACTTTACGCGAAGTCCGGATCAGGCAGTTTGGAGAAGGACGCTTGGGCAGCGCGGAAGGCTGCGCATAATTGAGCAAGGTGTGCCTGGAAGTGGCCGCTTGATATACTGATGGGTAATACAAGTTCGCATTCAGGCTAGGAAGAATCGGGGAGGGCCTTCTTGTAAAAAGTTCCTTTCCGAACTCGACATCAAAAACTCCGAGCATCTTACCTGAAAATTCCGTCTCGAGAAGCACGTCATGCCGGCGAAAGCCGGTATCCAGGGGACAAGGCAACTCATCTTTCTCTGGATCCCGACTTCCGTCGGGATGACTGGTTGAGGCCTTCTTGCCTGAAAGTACCCGTAGGGAATTTTCATGTTCCTTTGGGACCGGCAAGTGATAGAAGTTCTTGAAAGGGGATTGGGGGAAACTTCTTTCAAGAAGTTTCCCCCAAATTCTTCCCTCTTTAGGGGCTACCGAGCTGCTGTCGCATGCCCAAAGCGTCCATGCTTACCCATTCTTCCACGATCTTGCCGTCGGCCACTCGGCTGATGGTGATCCCGCTCATATTGAAGCACTGACCTTTGGAGGGTATTCCCGGCAGATCTTTCGTCTGGCATCCTGAGACTGTCCACCGTGTCGCCACTCGATCACCTTCCGCGAATTGATCGTCTATGGTGCAGGCTGAGTCACGTATTGCCTCGCGGTTCCCACCGCACATTTTTTTGAACGCCTCGCGGCCGCCGGGAAAGTCCGGTGCCATCGGATTGTGCATGACATAGTCTTCACTGAGCAACTCGGATGCCGCATCAAGATCGTGCTGGACGCACCCCTTTTCAAACCATGAACGAACCAGTTCCTTGTTATCTATTTCGGCCATTGTTGAACTCCTTTGTCGGTAACATGTGACGGAGCCGGTGTTAGAGACGCTTCGTTCAGAAAGTCTTTCATCCGGAATCGTCGGCGAAGCGGAATACTCACGCAATTGGCATCCGACGCATGTATTCTCGTTTTGGGACGAAGCGAGCCGGACTCCATTAACAGAAGTTCGACATTTTCTGCACGCTAGTCAACAGCGCCGCCTTGCAGGACCGGTCTCTGCATTTACCCCAATTATGGCTATTGCCAAAAGATAGGTGCGTTTCCTCGGCATTCCTGCGAAGAAGGAATCCGGAGTCCGGGGCGACGGCAACAGTCCCGTGAACAGGAGAATTTTGGCAATTCCTATCTGATCTGCCGGGAATCGCTGCGCCCTATGCCCGTGTCCGTGATCCACGGTCTAATCAGTGAACAGACCTGGGAGGCCGCACGAACAGGACCGTCAGAGAAGAAATAATGCAAAACACCCCCAGATAACCGAAGACAATTACGTAATTCCCCTGTGTTATGTCGAGCAAATATCCACTGAGAGACGGGCCTATGGCCCCTGACAAGAACCCGTATGCTGTGAACACCAGCCCGAAAATCGCTCCGAAATTTCTTATCCCGAAGCAGTCGGTCGCAAGAGGAGCGGACACCCCAAACAGAGTTCCGAAGGCCAACCCGATTACCGCAGCCAGCATCACTGAGAAAAACAGCCAGTTCGTGTGGGGCAACCCAAAATATGCTAGACCTGACATCATGAAAGCAGCACTCATGGTTAAATTCCTGCCGATTATATCCGACAAAAACCCTCCCATGAATCTGCCCAATCCATTTGTCAGATTGAATGCGGTAAGTATGAACACGGCTGAGTCCAGGCCATGCCCCTTCGAGACTCCGAATGCGGTGGAAAGAGTCACCATCGCAATTCCGGCAGCACCTTGCAGAGCCCATGTTAGCCACAAGCACCAAAAGCTCCGGGTCCTGAGACTTTGAGATACTGTAAGGGAAGGCCCCAGAGTGGAAGAGTTTGCAGATGGGGCCTGACTTTGGATTGAATCAGTTGCCGGAGGCTCAGTGAACTGTGCGGCCACCGCTCCAAGAACAACCGCAGCAACAGAGATGGAACCCATCATCGCAAAATAACCGATGCACTCCAGTAGATAGCTGAAAACTGGTGCCATCACAGCGGCAGCGCCTCCGAAGGTGAGGTTGACGATCCCGGAGACCAAACCTCTTCGCATGGGAAACCATCGCTGCACAGTGGTCAATGCCGGAACATAAACGAAACATGAGGCCGCCCCCATTATGAACGCCCATAAATACAGGAGAAACAGGCTTGAAGCGTAAAACGCAAAAAAGAAGTTTGCTCCCATCACAACCGTGCCGATGGTTATCATCCACCTGATTCCCACCCGTTCCTGCCAGTGCCCCACGAAGAACATAAAAATCCCTACGGCAGCCAGCATAAAGAATAGAATGTTACCGATGGCTCCGCGTCCCACATTCAGGGTCTGCTGCCAATATGGGGCCATTACTCCCGGGAACCCGAAAATGAAGGCTCCTGACCAAAAGACGGCTGCGGAACACCCGACAACCGCCCAAACGCCCCTTCTGTCAGTATCCATTAATGCCTCCTCAGTGATGGAGAAACTTCCGATGAACATAACCCGGGATGGTTGCACGGCCGATTCTGACAGAGGAAAAATCGTTGTCAATAAGAGAGCCTCTGCTTGGAAGCCGACACGGCCATCGCCTCAGGTACGGCATCCTGCAGATACGCTTTCAAATGAGTGACATAGCCGCTGTGGCAAGCTAATGGTCCCCAGAACGAAGGCACTACGGCCTTGCGGCACCTGAAGCCAAGGCAAGTTCCGGCTTGTCCAAGAATCATTTATTTGAAAACGAGACGGTATCAGCAATGTTCAAGCATCATCACGGCATGAGCGTGCAATGGACGATCAGGTTCCAGCCTTCAAGCAGATTACTCGGTCCGACTCCAGCCACAAAAATCGGGAAGATGGCCGTTGACTGAAGAATGCCGGTGAAGTATGCTAAAAAATTCCACAAAAGCTCGTTCTCCAACGAGCTTTCACGAATTTGCAAAGCCTCTTCAACTCTCTTGAGCGGGGGCGGCATTTCTTGAGAGCACTGCAGAGCGTAGAGAGTCTTGTTCAATGATGCAATTCTGTGAGGGTTTGTTTTCCGAGTTCCTGCCAGGCACAGGATACTTGAAGGGATATGCAAGAGCGGCTATTTTAGCTCTGTCATTATTTCTCGGCGTTTTTTGTAACACTGGAATTTGCTCTG
>JACRDE010000116.1 GCA_016212935.1 Desulfomonile tiedjei
AAAAAATCCGGTCACCTTCCGATTGAGACCGTCCACCTGTCCGCCCACGTTGTCTACGCTTCGGCCAACAGTGCCGACGCGCTCGTCCACCTTAGACACGCTGTCCTGCAGCCCGAGCACGTCCTTCCTGATTGCGGAGGCCTTGTCCGAAATGTCTGACAAATCACTCCGAATTCCTGGAAAAATATCGTTAAGCATCAAAGCTGTTCGATCGAGGAGTGCTACGTCTCTTTTTTCTCTGCCGTCCTCAAAGCGAATAACCAAGCCTATTGCAACCGCTTGAAGCAGAACGACGAGACCCAACAAGCCATAGAGCACACTCAGTTTATTGGTCCGTTTTTTCCCCATACCCAGGCCCTTCCAACACTTTATTAGCAAGCAATTTTATGTAACATTTATGTATCAGATGATAAAGCAAAGGAGAACAAAAATCGCTCAAAAAGGCAGGCAAACATCGGAGGACGTGCGGCACGGGGATAGGAGCAATGCGTTTCGGTTGCAGTCGGCCGAGAGCAGGATGCCCCGGCCGAAACAGAAAACCACTGGCAAGATATCAATTGATAAGCCTGTAAGGATACGCCCTCTTGGTCCATTCATCATTGGGGTAGTCGGCAGAGAGCCTCTCGTAAGCGGCCTTGAGCGGCTTCGGGTTATGCGTGCTCTTGTATTGGGATACACCTCGGAGATAAATTGCCTCTGGCGCATACGAACTCTTTGGATGAGAAGACAGTAGCGATTCAAAAACTGCAATCGCTTTGTCGAAATGTTCATGTTCGAAATGCGTCTTCCCGATTGCCAGGAGCAGCGATGCAATCAGATCAGGAGCAGCCAGAAAACCTACTGTACGAAAATGTTCTTTTCCATCCGGATCGACCGTAATTATGGTCGGTGTCCACTTGATGTTGAAATCGGAAGCTAACGGCTTGTGATCGAAAGGCACCCGAACCGGTATGAAGTTTTCATGGATGAACTCAATTACTTTTTCCTCGGGATACGTAACCGCATCCATTTGTTGACAACCGATTCAGCCCGGATTGAAGAAATCCAGCAGCACGAGCTTATTTTCGCTTCTCCCTCTTGAAAGACTTTTCCCAAAATCAGTTTCCCATTCTATTGTCATAAGACACCTCCAGGTATCAGAAATGCAGCATGTCGCTGCTTATACAATTTAAGCATCTGTTCCCAGAGGAACAACTCCGTCCTTCTCTTGAGCGGAGCGTGGACGCCTGCGGCAAAAAGAGCTATTTTGATTACTTGACGTCCGAAGCATCTCATGGAGGTTCCGAAAATTGGAATCTGCGGAACGCCGAATTCTATTGATGTCCAGCTTTGGGCATTTCGTTTGCCATTACAACATGCTCGTATTTCCTGCACTGGTTTTGCCGCTGGCTGGCGCCCTGAACATGGATATGCCCCAAGTGCTGCAGCTCTCCTTTCCACAATATTTGCTGTTCGGGGTAATGGCGCTCCCTTGGGGGCTCGCCGGGGACCGTATTGGAGGCAAGCCATTGATGTTGCTCATGTTCCTGGGATCAGGCTTGAGCGGATTGGCGGCAGCGCTCTGGATTGACTCTCCGTGGTCCCTGTCTGTGGCGCTTGGTGCGTTGGGTCTGTTTTCCTCGATTTATCACCCGATCGGCCTGGGACTGATTTCCAAAGGGGTCAGTCGATTGAATCTGGCTATGGGCTACAACGCGGTATTCGGAGGTCTCGGTCTGGTCGTCGCGCCCCTCGTCTCCGGGCTCCTCAACTGGCTCTGGGATCCCAGGGCAGCCTATTTGTTCCTGGCACTTGTAAATCTCTGTGGTCTGGTCTTGATGCTGTTGTTTCCTCTTTCCGAAGCAACCGGCAAGGCGGAGAAGAAATCGGCGGGCAACGGTGCCCTTGGAGCATTTGTGATTCTTCTCATTGCCATGACGCTCGGGGGGCTGGCTTTCACTGGTTCCACGGTGATTTTACCGGCCTATCTGGAAATGAGAAGCCATGGTCTCATGGAGCTGGTATCGAGATTCACTGGGGGAATCTCCGGAAATCTTATGGCGACTACAATTACCGCGCTGGTGTACATGGTGGGAATGATCGGTCAGTACACCGGCGGAGTAGTAGGTGAGCGCCACGATCCACGCTACGCGTACCTTACTTTCCACTTCTTTTGTATTCCTGCCGCATTCTTGGCTGCGTTTGCGAGCAATCTGTCCTTGGTTGGGCTTTCTACGATATATTTCTTCTGTCTGCTGGGAATGCAGCCCATGGAGAATACTCTGGTCGCTCTTCTAGCCCCCAAACGTCTGCACCATTCCGCATATGGAATGAAATTCATTGTTACTTTCGGGATTGGAGCCCTTGCGGTGAAGATTGTTGCGTGGATCGACGCCAGATGGGGCAGCGAGGCCATATTCCTAGCTTTGGGCCTAACCTCAATTCTGCTTGTTTCATCGATTCTGGTCTTGATACGTTGGACGAACCATTCAGAGACAATGAGGAAAAACGCTACAGTCGCTGCAATTGTCGAGAGCAGCGGTGGGCATTCTTCTTAGACTAATGCGCTTTCAAATCAGTAAGATTGGGGTAACCTTCTTTCAAAAAGGTTACCACCGATTCTTCCTTGTTTGAATACGAACTGGTATCAGAGTCGTCGTCCTTATCTCGTTGCATAGCAGCGGATTCTGTGCTTACTTGATTAGCCGAGGCATATTCTTGGTGTATTCGGTAACGACATGCTCAGACCCTTAGACATAGCCCTCGGGTTTCTTACTGTTTTCAAGGTCCGCGTCGAACCAGCGCCGGAGCTTCAAGAGGTCGGACGTTCATCTTGGTGCTTTCCTCTGGTGGGCGCTCTGATTGGGGCGCTTCTGGTGGGTCTTCATTTGATACTTTCCGGTCATCTTCCAGTGTTTCTGGTAGCAGTGTTGACGATCGGACTCTGGATTTTTCTCACCGGCGGTCTGCATTTGGACGGCTGGACCGACTGCTGGGACGCTCTGGCTGCCTCCGTGAATCCGGACCGTAGAATGCAGATTTTGAAGGATTCTCGAATGGGAACCTTCGGTGCTCTGGGCCTCATTTTGCTGCTAGCTGTGAAAACTGGATCCCTGGCGCGGGAAGATCTCTCCCTTCCGGTGTTGTTTGCGGCTCCTGTGATCGGCAGG
>JACRDE010000117.1 GCA_016212935.1 Desulfomonile tiedjei
AAGCCTTGAAGAAAGAGGAATCCTGCGAAACCGGAGCCCTTCAAGACACCGTCATCAAACTCACCCGTACTGAAGCCGACCTGGGAGTAGCCCTGGAGGAACTGAAGCGCCTGGAAAGCCAATGGATCGAAGGACAAGCTGCAATACTTGCGGCGAGACTGATCCCTGGCGCTCCTTGCCCGGTTTGTGGTTCAAGAGATCATCCAACCCCCGCGTCGTCGGATTATGAGCCGCCCAACGAAAAGTTGCTGAAAACAAAATCTAGCCGGGTTGATGCTCTAAGATCGTCGGTGGACCAGATCAGACAGGAGAAAGCAGGCTTTGAGATTCGACTCTCCCAAATACGCGCGGACGAGGACGCGCGTAAAGAGAGACTGGTTGATTTCGAATCAAAAACGGTGGGAGAAATCGAAACCGAGCTGGAAAGCTTTCGCAAAGAATTGAAAAACGCGGATGCCGCTCGCAAGAAGGCCATAGATCTCACAACACAATTTGAAAACCTTGAAATAACCGTCGCAGAAGGTTCGGAAGTCTGTTTGAAGACCGAACAACAGAGAAACGAATCCATGATCGGTCTCCAAAGGCTCCAGGGCGAACTTTCCGCACTGAAAGGGCAACTCCCGGAAGACTTCCAGGATGTCAAAGCGTTGGAACGGGCAATAGCTGGAAATCGCAAGAGTATCAAATCGCAGGAAGAGGCCTTCGAAAAATCCCGACAAGCTGCAGCGCGCGCAAATGAGCAGGTTCATTCGTGTCAGGCGGCCGTGAAGGCAGCGGAAGATGGCGCTGCTCATTGCAGCAAAAGATTACTCGTTCAGAGCGAAGAATTCAGACGAAATCTTTTGCAAGCAGGCTTTCCGGAAGAGGCAGCCTTCAGGGGGGCCCGTAGGAGCCCTGCAGAGATCCGGACCATGGAAAAGGAAATCGCGGTTTTCGACAGTGGAATCGGAGCGGCCACGGACCGTCTCAGTAGAGCAAGGCTCAATGCCGAAAGTGTTACTCAACCGGATATGGCAGAGTTGCAAAGCGCTGCAGATCAGGCGAGAAACGCTCTTGAGTCAGCCATCAAAGAAGAAGCGACCCTAGTAGCGAGACTTCAGCAAATTGAACGATCCAGATCCGAACACGCAGAATCTGCTCGGCTGTTGCGCTCTCTTGAAGAGAGGTATGCAGTGATAGGCAGAATATCCCAAGCGGCAAACGGGATTAACAAGGACGGGATCACTTTTCAGCGCTTCGTACTTGCCGCTCTTCTGGACGATGTGCTCTTCGCAGCTTCCAAGCGGTTTAGAATCATGACGAACAACAGGTTTCACCTGCAAAGGGTGGCACGACGCTCTGACCGCCGGGTCCCTGGTGGCCTCGATCTGGAGGTTCACGATACGTACACGGGGTCAGCCAGGCCGGTTAACACACTTTCCGGCGGGGAGAGTTTTCTGGCGTCCCTGTCGCTGGCGCTGGGGCTCGCAGACGTGGTGCAAGGCTATGCAGGCGGCATCCATCTGGATACCATTTTTGTCGACGAAGGATTCGGCAGTCTTGACCCGGAGTCTTTGGACCTGGCGTTGAGGGCACTTATGGATCTGAGGCAGGAAGGCAGATTGGTGGGGATTATTTCGCACGTGCCGGAGCTTACGGAACGGATCGACGCTCGGCTGGAAGTGACAACCGGCAGAAAGGGTAGTTCGGCACGTTTCGTGGTGTGAGGGAGCCCCCTCTTGAGACGGGACTCCCCGGCAATTGTCGTGGATTCACATGTTGCGCCTGTACTGGCCACCGGCTTGGAACAAGCACTGAGAAATCTGACCCAGTGAACAGTATTTTACTGTTTCCATCAGCTCTTCGAATATGTTCCCGCCGGACTGGGCTACCCTTTGAAGTCGCTCCAGAGTCAGCCCAGCCCTTTCTTGGTTCCGTTCTTGAAACTCGCTCAACCGACTTAATTGCGACTGTTTCTCCTCTTCCGTGGCTCTGGCCAGTTCGATTTTCAACTGATGCGAATAGTCGGCGTACGGGTTGATGAAGGTGTTTACGCCTATGATTGGATATTCTCCGGTTGATTTGAGATTTTCATAGTACAGGGATTCATCTTGGATCTTGGTTCTTTGATAACCCGTTTCCATGGCTCCGAGAACTCCGCCCCTCTGTGAGATGCGATCGAACTCCTGGAGCACGGCCTCTTCCACGAGGTCTGTGAGTTCCTCAATTATGAAGCTCCCCTGGTTGATGTTGTCCACCTTGCTAAGGCCCCATTCCTTGTTGATGATCAATTGTATGGCCAAGGCCCGGCGCACGGATTCTTCGGTGGGCGTAGTAATGGCCTCATCGTACGAATTGGTGTGAAGCGAATTACAGTTATCGTAAATAGCGATCAGAGCCTGAAGAGTGGTCCTTATGTCATTGAACTGAATATCCTGCGCGTGCAGAGACCTGCCGCTAGTCTGGATATGGTATTTGAGCATCTGGGAGCGCTCGTTTCCACCGTAATTTTCCCGCACTGCAATTGCCCAAATTCGCCGAGCGACGCGTCCGATAACGCTGTACTCGGGTTCGAGACCGTTAGAAAAGAAAAAAGACAGGTTGGGGGCGAAATCGTCGATGTGCATGCCCCTGGAGAGATAGTACTCTACGTACGTGAATCCGTTGGCCAGGGTAAGGGCCAGTTGCGTTATGGGATTGGCTCCGGCTTCAGCAATGTGGTATCCGGAAATGGAAACCGAATAAAAGTTCCTCACTTGGTTTTGAATAAAGTACTCCTGGATGTCTCCCATCATTTTCAATGAGAAATCCGTGGAGAATATGCAGGTATTCTGTCCTTGGTCCTCTTTCAGGATGTCCGCCTGCACAGTGCCCCGAACGTTTTGAAGCACCTCGGATCTTATTCTCAGTACTTGATCCGGGGGTGGCTCAGTCCCGTTTTCTTCCTTGAATTTGTCAATTTGCTGGTCTATGGCCGTGTTGAAGAACATGGCCAACATCATCGGCGCTGGCCCGTTTATGGTCATGGATACCGAAGTGTTGGGCGACGCCAAATCAAATCCGCTATAAAGCGCTTTCACGTCTTCCAGCGTACATACGGACACTCCGGAAGTCCCTACTTTTCCATAAATATCCGGCCGTTCTTCCGGGTCCTTGCCGTAAAGCGTCACGCTGTCAAATGCTGTTGAAAGCCGTTTCGCCGTATAGTTTTCTGATAAATATTTGAAGCGCCTGTTGGTGCGGAAAGGGTCTCCTTCACCGGCAAACATTCGCGTGGGTTCTTCGTCCTGTCTTTTGAAAGGGTATACCCCGGCAGTGTAGGGGAACATTCCCGGAAGGTTTTCCTTGAGCCGCCATCTGAGAAGTTGCCCGCGGTCCTGGAACTTTGGGAGCACGGTCCTGGGTAATGACGTTCCGCTCAGGGTTCTGTGCCTCAATGGGATTCTGATTTCCTTGCCGCGAACCTTGAAGACGTATTCCTCTCCGGAGTACGCTTCCCTTATGTCCTCCCATTCACCTACCAGTCGCAAGGCTCGAGGATCCAACTTCTTTTCTATGACCTCTTGAAGATGCTTTATCGCCTGTAGAGCCTCCGAAGACTGATCGAGCCCTTCTTCTCTCAATGCCCGGGCCGCTGCATCCAGTTGCCATAATCTGCGGACAAGAGTCTCTTGTTCTTCTCCCCACGCGTGATATCTACGTACCACCCCTGCTATTTCCGAAAGATAGCGGGTGCGCTCCGGAGGTATGATTATGGTCTTGGAAGAGGACTTCTTATCGGGGCGCGCCTTTAACTCTGTGCACCAGTTTAGGCCGGTTCTCCTTCTGATGGCATCTATTATTCCAACGTACAGGCTTGTGACGCCGTCATCGTTGAAACGGGACGCAATAGTCCCGTAAACGGGAAAATCCTCCAAGGAGGCCCCGAACTCGGCCTTATTGCGCTGCATCTGCTTGCGAACGTCGTGAATAGCGTCCTCAGAGCCCTGCCTGTCGTACTTGTTCACAGCCACCAAGTCAGCAAAGTCCAACATGTCGATTTTCTCGAGTTGGCTCTGAGCACCGAATTCCGACGTCATGACATACAGAGACACATCCGACAGCGGCACTATCGCTGCATCACCCTGGCCGATGCCTGCTGTTTCGGCGATTATCAAGTCGAATCCTGCGGCCTTGAGTACATCAATGGCCTCTTCCATGTGGCCCGGAATTTCCATTCCGACGTTTCGGGTTGCCAAAGATCGGTAATATACCCTGTCATTGTATATGCAGTTCATTCTGATTCGGTCGCCAAGCAGCGCGCCGCCGGTTTTCCGTCGCGTGGGGTCCACCGAAATGATGCCTACTGTCTTGTCCTTCTGGTCGTTCAGGAACCGCAGCACGATCTCATCCGTGAGCGAGGACTTTCCTGCGCCTCCCGTGCCGGTTATGCCCAGTATCGGAACCTTTCGGTCGCCGATTTTGGTCAGCAACGCGCTCTTGATGGATGGCAGATTGCCGTTACCGGATTCCTTCGCCACTTCCACAGCGGTGATTGCCCGCGCTACCAGCTTCCAGCTGCCTGTGGTCAGCTGCGCAATGTCGCCGTCCTCATTGCCCTCGGTGGTTGAGAAATCGCACTGTTCCAGGAAATGGTTGATCATTCCCTGAAGACCCATTTTCCTGCCATCATCCGGACTATAGATCTTACAGATGCCGTATGATTCGAGTTCCTGAATCTCTTCAGGCACGATTACACCACCGCCGCCGCCGAACACCTTTATGTGGGGGGCTCCGTTTTCTGCGAGCAGGTTCACCAGGTACTTGAAGAATTCCACGTGACCGCCCTGATAACAGCTTACCCCAATAGCCTGGGCATCTTCCTGAATTGCGGCGGTTACGATTTCCAGCACGGATCTGTTATGTCCCAGATGGATTACCTCGGCTCCGGACGCCTGAAGTATCCTGCGCATGATGTTTATAGCCGCGTCGTGCCCGTCAAACAAAGACGCTGCTGTAACAATGCGGATATGGTTTCTGGGCTGGTACGGGGAAGGCGAAGGCATAATGACCCCCTTGGTCAGCTTAGTGTTTCTTGAATTGTTTCCGAAGGAATTCGGCAGGCGCATCGATGTCAGACCCGCCCGGAAAGACTGCGCCAACGCCCATTTGCTTCAACTGAGCCATGTCGCGACTGGGTATTACTCCCCCCACGAGCACCATGATGTCATCAACATCTTTTTCTCCGAGCAGTTGGAAAAGCTTTCGGTAGATGGAGATATGGGCTCCGGACATTAT
The DNA here is from genome assembly GCA_016212935.1 of Desulfomonile tiedjei. Lineage (GTDB taxonomy): Bacteria > Desulfobacterota > Desulfomonilia > Desulfomonilales > Desulfomonilaceae > Desulfomonile > Desulfomonile tiedjei_A. Next base: position 5,257 of record JACRDE010000117.1, read on the forward strand.
GGACAACCCGATTACGTCGACATCTTCCTGAATAGCGCTCTGAACAATCATTTCTACTGTTTGGTGAAGTCCGGTGTATATCACCTCGAATCCGGCATCCTTAAGAGCGTGTGCCATGACCTTGGCTCCGCGATCATGACCGTCAAGGCCGGGTTTAGCCAGCAGTAACCTGGGCGTCCCTCTGAAAGCCACTTCCACCTCCAATTCAGGCGCAAGTACTCGGTGGTGAGGTATCAAGTTACCAGCATAATACATCACAGTCTCGGATTCAACAGGATTAACCGCAGTTTTACTGGCTTTTGGAGCTATTCGCCAAGTTCAGCGTGAGGAACGATGAGCCTGCTGAGTAAATCCTTGACAGGATGCATACTGGTGATATAGTATTCGCCTGTGATCATATAGTGTTATGTTTATTTCTTTACAGCCTCGGAAATAGAGGTATGGATTGAAGATCAAAGGGCAAATTAACTCTGGCCTCCAGTTGCTCCTGGCCGTTTTTGTCGCGCTGTTTATTGGGGCAGGGGTTTCTGACGCCCAAGAACCAACCTGGTGGGGATCATCAAGCTGGTTTGATTGGTCCGATTTCAGGGGGTCTGCAAACGCAAGACTGTATTTCGCCAGGTTTGTCTCTGGCTCGATCAAGAAAAACGGCATTGAGTACGATCTAAAGAGTTCACCATTCTCCATGGGCTCCGATCCTCAGGTCATCCGGGAGGCGTGGTTTGAGCTCTACGTTGATCGTTTGGGGTTACGGTTACTGATACAGGATCACCAGTTTACCGGCAAACGAGCACCGGGTGAATCAATTAGTCATTTGGATTTCGGCGCGATCCGCGTCGGATTAGATCTCGACCTAGTTCGTTATCCGTTTTTTCGGAGTGGCATAGACTTCGATTACAGCATGGAGGCCGCGAAATTCAACGACAGGAGTGGTAATTCGGAAGTCGTTTTTTCGAGTGCGCAGCCTATGACCATCGGCCTTCACGCTACTGCTATTCCAGGGCGTGTTCGTGACATTCCAATAATTATTGAGGCGCGTGCACGCGGCCCGATTCCTTTCTATAAACAGAGTCCCAATGCTAAGGTGATAGATTGGGAGGTCTCGGGCGGCCTTAGACCCTCAGTGTGGCAGACCAGCCTTTACGGATATTCGACGTTCGCATTCGGGATAGAGGGTGGCTTTCGTTCGCTCCAATTGAACATGGATATCGATCCAGACGTTTCCGGGCTGTCTCAAGCAAGCATTAAGGCGAACTGGCAAGGCGCGTTCGTTCAGCTGGGCGTCTCTTTCTAAGAGGCTGAATCCTGGGCCCCCCCTCTACGACCATTTTCCATCACAGAAAATTCAAGCTATCCGCACAACCGGCTGATTTTTGCCTAGCGCCCATTAGCACGCTCTGTGAGCATAAGCATCTTTCTGAGAAGCTTATCGGCGCGAGTATTGGCTTGTTTCCGAAAGGTCGGCTCTGCCGTAAACCAAACTATTCTTCCTCGCCGTGGATTCTCAACTCCAGAAGATATCTTCTGAGCAGGTCTAGAGCCTGCATCGCTGCCAGGGTTCTCACCCAATCCCTGAGTCCGGGCAACAAATGCTTGCGAGTGATAGTGGTGTCTGGAGTGGCGAGTCCTAGAAAGACCGTACCCACAGGTTTGTCGGGGGTACCACCGTCCGGGCCCGCTATTCCTGTCACTGAAAGTCCCACACCAGCATTGCCGGCAACTCTGGCACCTTCAGCCATTTCCCGTGCGCACTGATGGGAAACCGCTCCGTATGCCAGTATCGTGGACTCAGAAACGCCTAGAATACTGGATTTCATGTCATTGGAATAGCTAACCACCGAGCCCATGAACACTCTGGAACTTCCTGCCACACGGGTCACCATTTCGCCGATCATCCCGCCTGTGATGGATTCAGCGAGTGCCAGAGTCAGGCCCTTGCTTTCCAGAAGACCCAAAACGACCTGCTCCATGGAACGGCCGTTATCAGAGATTATGTTTTCCGAAATGCGTTCCGTGAGGACCTGTTGTTTATTTTCGATAATTCGATCAGCATGCTCTGCCGTTTGTCCCCGAGCATCCATCCGGAGCCTTATGATCGGAAACCTGGGCAAGAAAGCCAGATGGTAGTCGTCCTCATCATGGGCCACATCGGCAAGGATCTCACCCAGCTTGGACTCGGAAAGACCATAGACGTGCAAGGTGCGAGTTCTGAACACCTGCTCGGAAACTCCGAAGCGCTCCACGATTGCAGGTAGGCCTCTTTCTCGGAGCATTCTGACAAGCTCCCTGGGCACACCGGGAAAGAACATGGCCACGCTGCCATTCCTTTCGATCCTAAATCCAGGGGCCGTTCCGTGGTCGTTGGGAATGGGGATCGAGCCTTCAGGGAAAAGTGCCTGTTTGGCGTTGGTCGGCGCCATAGGGCGCCCCCATTGCCTGAATCGCGCTTCTATTCGCTCAAGTTGCTCCTGGTCCAGTCTGAGATTCACCCCCAGAAAACTTGCCACAGAAGCCGCCGTCTTGTCGTCCTCAGTGGGCCCGAGGCCGCCTGAGACAATGACGATCCTGGAGCGATTCATGGCCATCTCCAGAGCATCAGCTATGAGAGCAGGATCATCACCCACTGAAGACATCCCTTTCACTGTGATCCCGACGGACCGCAATTCTCTAGAGATGGTTTCCCTGTTTGTGTCGGTGATTACTCCGTTAATGATTTCGTTTCCGATTGTAAGTATCCACGCATTAGGTTGGTTGCTCATCAGTGCGCCTCATCCCAGTTCTTGCCTGTAGCGGTGTCCACTTCCAGAGGAACACTGAGCGGATAAACGCCTTCCATCTCCTTTTTCAGGAGCGCAGCTGCTTCCTCGCTCGCATCCTCCCGAACCTCCAGGACGAGTTCGTCGTGCACCTGGAGGATCATCCTGGCAGGAATTGCCTTTTCTTTGATGGCATGATGGACTCTGATCATTGCAAGTTTCATTATGTCCGCAGCACTTCCTTGGATCGTGGTGTTCACAGCCATTCTCTTTGCCGCCTGTTGTGCGATCTTGTTGGGATTGTTCAGATCTGGAAGGAAACGCTTTCGGCCTAAAATGGTCGTGACAAATCCTTCCTGCTTCGCTCGTTCGGGCAATTCCTCCATATATCGTCTCACGCCGGCGTAGGTTTTGTAATAGTCGTCAAGGTACTGTCGGGCCATCTTGAGTCCTACGCCTATACGACCAGCCAGTTTGTAAGGTCCCATGCCGTAGATGATCCCGAAATTGATTTCTTTGGCCCGACGTCTCATCTCCGGAACCACCTGCGCAGGCGAACACCCGAAAATGCTGGCGGCAGTTATCGCGTGAATGTCCTCTCCTGCTGAAAACGCCTCTTTCAGGCGGTCATCTCCGGATATGTGGGCGACCATGCGGAGTTCTATTTGCGAATAATCAGCGGCAACGTACACGTGCCCGTCTTCAGGAACAAAGGCTTGCCTGATCTTTCTGCCTTCCTCTGTTCTGATTGGTATGTTCTGCAAATTAGGATCCGACGATGAAAGCCTTCCGGTTGCAGCCACTGCCTGATTGTAAGAAGTATGAATCCTGCCGGTTTCCGGGTTGACTAGGTTTGTGAGCGTATCCAGGTAAGTAGACTTGAGCTTATATATCGAACGGTAGTCCAGGATCATCCTGGGGAGTTCGTGCTGGAGCGCCAGTTCCTCCAAAACTTCCAGCGAGGTGGACAGCCCTGTCTTGGTCTTCTTGACCGCGGTCAGCCCGAGCCTATTGAAAAGTATCTCTGCAAGCTGCTTCGGGGAGTTGATGTTGAAGGGCTCGCCCGCCATGGCATGAATCCGGACCTCCATAATTTTGAGATTCTCCCCGAATTGCGTCGACAGATTTTTCAAATATGGGGTGTCGATTCGCACACCTGCAGATTCCATATCCACGAGAACTGGAATTAGTGGTAGCTCCACGCGCATCATGAGGTCGGCCAGGCCTTCCGATTCCAGTCGGGGGCAGAGTATTTCGGCGACGCGGCAGGTTACCTCCGCATCCTCGCATGCGTATTCGCTTGCACTATCAATGTCAACGTCAGAGAAAAGGATCTGTTTCTTGCCAGTGCCGATAAGCTCAGTGATCTTTATGGTTCGGTGCTCCAAAAGGGTTTCCGCCAAATCGTCCAGAGAGTGCCCGCGTCTGGACGGGTCAAGCAAATACGAGGCAAGCATCGTGTCGCAGATTATCCCGCGAATGTCGACACCATCTTTCTTCAGGACGATCATGTCGTACTTGATGTTCTGGCCGTATTTCCCGATTGTCTCGTCCTCCAGGATCGGACGAAGAACCGACAACACTTCTTCTTTGTTCAGTTGGGCCCCATATGTATGGCCGACCGGAATGTAACAGGCTTTCCCGTTTTCCGCGCACATGGATATGCCCACAAGTCGCGCTCTTACGGGTTCTGTTGACGTGGTCTCCAGGTCAACGGCGAATTTGCCGACACGCTTCAGATCCTCCACCCATTTCAGAAGATCTTCCATCGTGATTATGGTGCAATACCCAGAAAAATCCAGGGTCCTTTGCGCAGGGAGCTCTTCCATCAGTCTCTTGAATTCTAGTTCCTTGAAGATCTCCCGCAGCTTTTCCGAGTCCTGTTCAACGATGACCATGTCTTCCAGCTTCAGATCAATTGGGACGCTGTCACATAGACTCGCCAACTTCTGGCTCAGCAGGGCCTTGTCCTTATTATTTGCCAGGTTTTCTTTGACCTTTTTCTGCGACACCTGGTCAAGACTTGAGTAAAGCCCTTCCAAAGATCCGAACTGCTGAAGCAGATTGGACGCGGTCTTCGGCCCGATTCCCGGGACTCCTGGAATGTTGTCGGACGCGTCACCGACCAGGGCAAGGTACTCCAGGATCAGCTCCGGAGGCACCCCGAATTTCTTCGCCACTCCCTCCCGGTCATAAAGCACGTCCTTTTGGGGATCCCACATGAGTGTGCCGCTCCCCACCAGTTGGGTGAGGTCCTTGTCGCCGGACACTATGACGACTTCCCATCCTTTTTCTCGGGCTTCACGGCTAAGGGTTGCGATGACGTCATCGGCCTCGAAACCCGGGATCGCAATACTGGGTATCCTGTAAGCTTCGACGATCTCCTGTATTTTAGGGATCTGAACTCGGAGATCTTCAGGTACAGGGGGCCTGTTGGCTTTATATGCGGGATACATCTCGTGTCTGAAGTTGGGTCCCTTTGCATCGAAAACTATTGCAATGCGCGTGGGCAAACGATCTTTCATCGTCTTTGCGATCATGTTGCAGAAGCCGAGAATCGCTCCGGTTGGAAACCCCTTGGAATTGGAGAGTCCGCCCATGGCGTGATAAGCCCTGTAAATGTACGAGCTGCCGTCTATGAGATAAATCTCTTCGTTCTTTTTTGTCATTTCAGCCTCATTACTATCAGGGCCGCTGATTGGCTCTGTAACAAGCCAGCAATCAGTGGGGCCGTGGCAGCGCCATGTTTCGCACTATTGAATGCTGATTCCCTGAAACTGCGGCCTGTGCCGCATCCGGGAGGTGCGTCAGGCCAGGCACATGCTTACTCGCTCCAGATCCTGCAATAGGTCCAAGAATAGAGGATGCTCCTCCAGGACGGGGCCGTGACCTAACAATATCAATTTAGATCGGGCTCTGCTCAGGGATACGTTGAGACGTTTCTTGTCCGCCAGGAAAGACGTGACCCCATCGGAGCGAGCCAACGAGATTATTATAACTTCTCGCTCGCCGCCCTGAAAGCTGTCAACCGTATCCACGGAAAGCTGTCGGCCCAATTTCAGGCCTGAAAAGAGGCGCCTCCGTATGAGCGACTGCTGGGCCCGGTAGGGTGTTATGATTCCTATTTCATGAGGCGCAACCCCTCTAGCCACAAGGGCTTCCGTTATCCTGCACGCGATCTCCGCCTCTTGGGGGCAAGCTTTTCCGCTGTCCGAGCCCTCGACATCCACGAACACCACAGGCAGTTCCGGATCCATGATCCTGTTCAAGCTGGAATCGTGCGAAGTGCCGTTGCCAATGCTCAACCTACGGCTGGCGGCTTCGGGTGATGGCTGTAGCGCACCCCCGTAGAACAGCCTGGACGGAATCTCCTGGATTTCACGATTCATCCTGTACTGGACCTTGAGACGGGAAATCCTCGAATCCGGAGCTGAATCAAACAGTCGCTCGAACAGAGAGCGTTCAAGAGAATCACTATCAGACTCCTCCCGATGGAGCTTGCTCTTCACCACAGGAGGAAGCTGAAAGTGATCTCCGCCCAGAACAAATCTGCGTGCCATTGAGAGTGGACCTAGAGTGGAAGGCTCGTCAAGCTGGCCTGCCTCGTCGATTATCACCCTGTCGAATTTCTGTGTCAGAAAAACCGGGTGCGCGGCGCATTGATAAGCAGTGGCTCCGATCAACTTTGTCTCTGTTACTCGCTTTTTGAATTCTCTAAAGTCGATTCCCGAAGCAGTGAGGTCCTGAAAGAGGACAGCAGGATTATCGGCCTTCTCCAAGGCCGTCAAGAACTCTCGGGAAACATTCGAGCGTCCGCCGATCCTCAGAAAATCACGCACCCCCAGGTTCATGAGGGCCAATAGCAGACGATCCAAGGCCACATTGGTGGGACAGGCGACCAGTATGCGCTCGCCTCTGTCCAGGCAAGTTCCGATCAGCCGGGCCAGCACCCTGGTTTTGCCTGTTCCAGGCGGGCCGTGTATGAGATGAAAAGTATCTGAATCGAGAGATTGTCTTATAGCTGCTTCCTGATGCTCATTGAGATCGCTCAACCATTTTTCTCGGTAGCAGGGCTCAGTTCCCTCAGAGTGGTCGGCCGGTTTGTTGATGTCACTGGCGGGCGCCAAGGATTCTTGAATTCCAGGATCGGACGACTCAGAGGATTGTCCCCGGACAACGGACTTGATTACGCTTGGATCGGCCTTTTGGAAAAAGTTGAACAGAGCGTACCTTGCTATTTCTCGGCCTCTTGAAAAAGGTATCCTGTCCAAGTACCAGCCCGAGGCATCGCTTAAGGAGAATCGTTCCGAATCCCCGACATTAAAAGTACGGAAACACGCGAAAGGAACCTTGAGTTTGACCAGTATTCGTTCGTTGTTGGTTTCAGCGACTCTTACGCGGAAGGCATCTTTGCCACAGGGATCGCCTCGATGGAGAATGACCTCCTCTCCCTGGGCGACGTCGGCCACGTGATCGGAAAGCACCAGTTCCTTGGTCAGGATTCCTGTCCGGCTAGAGTTTTCCAACACCTCTTCACATTGGAGGGCATCTTCTGCCGCTGCTGTTTGAATTTCCCCGGAGCCAGTGGGGTCCGCTTTCTCAATATCTTTCAATTCGGCTATTTTGAAGGTCACTCCTTCAGAAATGCGATCGTCCAGAGTGTTCGGGTCGAGAATTCGGGCGAACTCACCTTCTTGGGCCCACGCGTCGATCGAGAGGAGCCTGAACCATCGATCATAATATTCTCGTTGAATTTTTTCGGGAAAAGCGCCCCCGCCAGAGGCTCGATCATTGAAAAGTCGAGTGCAGTGCGGTCGAGAAAAGCATTTCCCGTTTCTTCCACAGACAAGATATTCGTCGGCCCTGCCGCCTTGCGTGAACGAATGCTTCAAGGATATCACCTTGTTTCTACCGTCAAGGATGATCCTCTTTTTTGACTCTCCGGAGGCGGTCAGTTTCTCGGCTTTGCCTGTGGCGGAGTACAGGATATACCCATCCGGCGTAACCCCGGAAGCATCGTCTGAGAATATAAGCGAGTATGCAAAAAGCTGGAGCAAGTGATCTTCGACAGGCACCTTTCCTGATTTCAGCTCCAGGATTATAGTTCGCCGGTCCTTGCTCCGGAACAGGGCGTCGGCTCGGCCTTTCAAGCCCCACCTAGATGACATCCGGTCAGTCTCCACCTCAGCGCACTCGAACATGTCGCCGTTGCGTTTCAACCAGGACTTGACGTTGCTGAAATGGGTCTGAGCCTCTCCTTCCAGTGTTTTCGGGTGAATGTTTATATTCGATCCTGGTAGCACCGATACAAGAGCGGGCAGGGCTTTGCGATACGCATCTTGGAAGGTCTTGCGGGACGATCCCGAGCCTCGGCACAGGATGTGCTCGAAAAGGGAGTGTATCAGCTTTCCCTTTGCCATCCAGAACGGTTCTTCCGGGCCGACCCGGAAACGGACGTCCGCGGATCGAATGCAAGCAGCGGCCTCCACTGCCTCTGTCACACTCACCGTCCGGCGCGGTTCCAGAACAAGGTCCGATTCAGGGGTTACCGCATATATTATTGTGCCGTCTTCCAGGCGGTTGTTAACTTCTAGGTTGAATCCCGTTATTTCGGCACCTGTCCAGCAGAGTAGGGGAAACTCGTAGAGTTGGTCCCCCGCGAAATGTGGGAAGATTATGAAAATCCGACCAATATCCTGCTCACCGGCGAGTTCCAGGCCGCGGAAAAGGTACCCGCCCTTTGCGGCAGTCTTAGGCTCGGAGGAAATTCGGATTACCCGACCGCAGACTGATAAGTTGTTTGGGTTTTTCTCGTCGACCGAAGACATGGCGGAGAATTCTAACACAGAGGTACCGGAAAGGTTAGAACTATTGGTAGGAATGAATGAAGTATCGGTCTAGTCGAGAACTGACCGATATAAAAGGCTAAGTCCCCGACTATTCTGTGCCAAAAGGCATTCAAACAAGTGACATAGGGTCGAGGAAGCACGAGCGTCCGCTAACCGGTCATTCCCGCGCAGGCGAGAGTTCGGAAGGGCCGCACCTAACAAGACTGGATTCCCTCCTTCGCGGGAATGACGGATTATGCCGCCCTTCGTAAAGACAGCCCGATATATCCGGGTGGGATTTGGCCATTATTGAAGTTTCATTTCGTCGGGGAATTCTGAGACGTGCACAGCTCGTCATTCCCGCCTATGCGGAAATGACGGTTGAAGGTCAACTCTTTGGTTTCGACACTGCCGGGGCTTAGGTGAAGGAGGGCAGAGAAAAGGTCATTTCACCGGTCATTTCTGAATCCAAGGCTTCCTCTCAATATACGCAATCGAATTTGAAGGAGCGTATGCTTTTGAGGGATATCTATCCAAGGTGGTCACTCCTGAGACAGTTGAATTATGCGGTTGATCTTAGCTCTTCCCTTCTGAAGATCATACTTCTCTAATTCCAGAGTCATTGTGCCGTTGTAACCGCTACCGACCAAGGCTCTCAAGATACCTGGAAAGTCGACGATCCCTTCTCCAATGCCGAGATGGAGGTCATCTCTGACACCGGTGCCCCCCCGGTTATCGTGCAAATGAACGTGCCTGATTGACGAACCGAGCCTCTCGATTATCCCGAAGGAAGTGTTCGTTTCAGTCAACAATTGCCCGTGTCCCACGTCGAGGGTAACTGCAAGGTCAGGGACAACGTTCAGCACCGCCTCGAAATCTGCTGCGTTTTCAGAGAGATTTTCAAGGCTTATCACTACCTTGTGCTGTCGGCCGTAATCAACAATACGCCGCAACGCGTTCTTTTTCTCCTCAAGCACCGAAGTCTTCACGAAGCGCGGGTCCATCCAGGAGTGGATCGTGAGAAAGCTTATCCCCATGCGCTCGATAATATCCACGGTCTCTGCGAGCGCTGGAATGTAGGTGTTCCAAATGTTGTTCAAATCGTTGGGAGGACCCTCGTGCGGTCCGTGGGCAACAAGAAAGAAACCGTCATCGTACTGGTTGGTAACTCCTGAATTGGCCCAAAGAGATCGGGATGCTTTGTCGCGGACAATGACTTCGCCAAAATCAAATTTCAGTTTCCTGAGGAAGTCTATGTCTTCCGGCGCTTTGATATGGCCACCGTATAGCACTTCTGAATTTCACTCCAGTTGATGTTATTCAGGCAGCGTATGTGAAAACAATACGCCACTTCGGTTTATCACCAGTTGCGGCATTCACGGTAGCGATTTCAGAAGATATTGTCCGCTATCGCGAACGACACTGCCGAAAACCGTGAGCCAAAGCAGCTAATAGCCGTTCCCGAGGATGTTTCGGGTAATTGGATGCGGCAGCCCTCAGGCTCTGATTTCTGCCTCTTGACCGGTTCCCTGCAAAGCAAGATGCGGGATTTGCCAAGTTTGTAATGGCATATGGTTTTTTATGAATATGACTACCCATGGTGCAACTATCAGCGTTGCAGCGAGGCCCATCCACCAGTATGACTGCCATTCGGCAAGTGTTGGTTGTCCGTCAGATCCTGTAATTAGCACATCGACACATCCCAGAATCCAGCAGATACCGTTGTTTGCGATGTGCACAGCCATGGGAACGAAAAGCGATTTCGTTTTGATGTACAGGACCCACAGGACATAGCCGACGAAAAAGGTTCCGACAATGTCATCATGCCCGAGAGCGAAGAGCGCGGACGATGCGAAAATAGCAGTTCTTGCGTTCCACTTGAGGGCCCAGCGCGTCAAAAGGAGACCGCGGAAGAGAAACTCTTCAAATACAGGGCCAATCAATACTATATAGGAGAAGCACAATAAGTTGCCCAGAGGGTTATCTGTCCCGGTTATCAGGCGAGGCTGATCCAGGAGCTTCCACTCGACAAATCTAGGCCAGACGTAAGAGAGCGGGAAGTAGAAGAGATAGGTTGTTGCAATCGCAACGATCAGCAGGGGGATTACAACAAAGGCGTATTGTCTGAATGAAGACCGCTCCGGCGCCAAACCAAAAAGCAAGGCCGGACGCCAACAACGAGACAACGAAGGAGCAATGAGCAGGAGGAAAAAACCATCAAAGAAGATCTGGATCACTACACCTTGCACGACCACGGTTTGACGTTCCAGAAACACAAAGCAAATGATCCCACCCCAGAAAATGGCTGCAATCAAGGCAAGGACCGCGCGTCCCACCAATTCTCTGACACGGGGGATACCGAACGGAGCAACGTATCCTTGCATATGGAAGCCCTCACACCCAAAAATTGCATTCAAATGGCTTCCAGATAAACACCATATTCAATTTTATCCAAGCAAATTGTAATCAGAAATTGCGGCATTCTCGATGCTTAGTCCAATTGCAGCTAACTCTACATGAGTTCACGAAAAACTGACTCATATCCCTTCACGGCAAGGATCTTTCACAGTCCAATTTCCTGATCCGTTAGATAACATGCCGGGTCCGGCGCCCAAACGTCACCGTGGATCGCTTCAGCCCTGACTCTGAAGTTACCTCCGCAAATGGAAAGCCATCTGCAAGCGGCGCAGCGTCCCTTGACGTGCTTCTTCTTGTCCTTCAGTTTCATGAGGAACTCGTCCGCAGGTTCGGTCCATATTTGGCTGAAGCGTTTCTCGCGCACATTTCCGAAGCTGTGATGCCGCCAGAACTGGTCCGCGTGCACACTTCCATCCCACGAGATGCAGCCTATGCCTCGGCCTGAATTGTTCCCCTCGTTCATCTGGAGCAGCTTTAGCACTTCTTCAGCGCGTTCAGGATCTTCTCGGGTCAGGCGGAGATACAGGTATGGCCCGTCCGCGTGATTGTCCACTGTGAGGACCTCAACCGGGAGCCCTTTATCATGGAGATCCTTGGTGCGGTCCATAATGATATCAACCACTTCACGGGTCTGGGAGTGATCCAGATCCTCATTGACAAGCTCAGTGCCTCGGCCCGCGTACACGAGATGGTAAAAACAAATTCTCGGTATATTTCTTTCCTCCACCAGATCGAAAATCCCGGGGATATCCTGATAATTGCGTTTGTTTATGGTGAATCTGAGACCGACTTTCAGGCCAACACTCTGGCAATTCTTGATTGCAGTCATGACGCGCTTGAAGGTTCCTTCGAATCCTCTGAACGCGTCATGGACATTTTCTAAACCATCCAAGCTTATACCGACGTAAGAAAGGCCGATCTCCTGGAGCTTGGTTGCCACGCGTTCGGTAATCAGAGTGCCGTTAGTCGACACCACTGCCCGTCGCCCCATCTGAACAGCGTACTGGATGAGCTCCAGAATGTCCGGTCGAATGAGGGGTTCACCGCCTGAAAACAAAATCACCGGCGATCCGAATTCCGACAAATCTTCTATAAGTGCTTTTCCTTCTTTATTGGAAAGCTCGCCACCATAGTTTTTGTCTTCCGAATGGGAATAGCAATGGACGCATTTAAGATTGCAGCGTCGAGTGACGTTCCAAACAACCACAGGCTTCTTGTCAGCGGAAAACTGGAGAAGATGGGAAGGTAAATCCCCTGAACGGCGACCGTACCGCAGAGGGTCCGACGCTTCTACCGCGCCGCAATATAGCTTCGATATACCGATCATTCTGTAACCCCAATTGTTGCGAGAAAAAAACAGCCATCATGGCGAAACGACGCGTGGTGGGCCTGCGCTGCTTGCGGGCGGAACACGTGCCCAGGTAAGTCGTCGCCGTAATTTGCTGCTTATCGAAGAATAGCGCGTATTACAATTCAAGGCAACCGACCCTCATGTGATCAGGCTTGAAATCTCTTCATACACTTCGCTCTTACAGATCCAAATTCTGGGGGCACTGAGGCCGGCCGCTACCGGTTCATTCTGTGTCCAGTCGTCCTTCTCGGCGGAACGGTAACCCTTGTCTATCCCTAAACACCACGCGCCTATAGCAGTTGCCAAAAGTTTTGACCGATTGCTCGTTTATTTTTCTCGCGTTCCGGTCGAGAATGTGATTTTTTCTTGGGCATGGCTCGTCTACCGAACATGCCCAACGCCGAGAACTGCACCCTGGCAGAGCTGGATA
>JACRDE010000118.1 GCA_016212935.1 Desulfomonile tiedjei
CCAACATAAGGAGTTCTGTTGAAAATATTAAAGATTTTGACATTGGGATCAATGTTCCCGTCAGTTTCGGACCCAACAAGCATCAAGGATTGGATGTTGTCTTCCTGACCACGGTGGAGAACGGCCGTTTCGTCACCATAACCGACTGGAAGAGTCCGGAGAACTGAGATGTCCAAGCTTTTCAAGAAAACGCTGCTCATGATGATCATTCTCTTTGGGACCATAGCTACCATTGTCTCCGCATATGCCGGCTGGATGATCTATAACCGTATTATTGGCGAGTACAAGAGTAAGGCTATAGCAATTGCAAAGAATATAGCCAATTCCAGTATAGAGGTGTTTCTTAGCAGAGATGCCTCGACCATTCAGTCCATGGTCGACCAGTTGCATGAGACTGAGGGCGTGGCCTATGTGCTTGTTGCGACGCAGGACGGAAAAATACTTTCTCACACCTTTGCTCCCAAAGTGCCCTATGAGATTGTTCGACTGGTACAGCTCCCGAGAGAAAACAAGGAAGAAGTGGTAGTCACGAATGTTCGGCCGGAAGGGTACGGAAATTTTCTGGACGTGGCATCGCCGATTCTTGTCGGAGTAGGGGGATATGTTCATGTAGGGATGGACTTGGACGGAGTGCTCTTATACATAACGAACGCTATTGTGAGACTTCACTTGGCCACGTTTCTGTTGTTCCTGGTTTCTGTCGGGGTAGCCTATGTTCTCACCAATACTATTTCACGTCCCCTTACGCAGTTGACCGAATACGCCAACAGGCTGACTGCGAGGGATTTTTCAGCAGAAATCCACATCCAGTCTACGGACGAAATCGGCCTACTGGCGAGAACAATGACTACGATGGCTTCCGAGATCAAGACCCGGATCGCTACCCTGGAAATGGCAGTTTCAGAGGCCACAAGAGAACTGCAAGATACGCTGGCTTACGTGTCCGCGATCATTGAAAACCTCGCTGACGGATTGCTGGTCCTCAACACTGACGGTAAGGTTACGCGCTCAAATTCTGCACTTACAAATATACTCGGGCTCAATTTTGATCCGGAGGGTCACAGCGCCCGGGAACTGCTCGGCAAGAAGGCGGAGGCTTATTTGTTGGAAAAAGGCTGGGAGCTTGCCAACTTCTACAGTCGCCGGGCTCATGAAGATGAGTTTACATCCGGGGAGGCCATCGGGCAGGATGTTCCGCCGGACAACACATCGGAATTCACGACAACCAGGACGGACGGGCAGGTCCTGAGAATCGAATTGTCAGTGTCCGTGGTGAACATGAAGGGTGCATGGAACACCATAGGCATACTCCGGGATGTGACGGTTCGAAGAAAAGCCGAAGAAGCTCTGCGGGTAAGCGAAGAAAAATACAGGGGCATATTCGAACATGCCGTGGCCGGAATGTTTCAGACCGACGACCGCGGACACCCGATCAGCGCAAACCCGGCTCTGGCCAGAATCCTTGGTTATGGTTCAACAGAAGAGTTCATTGAGACTACAACGGAGGCCGCTGAGCGCCTCTATGTCGATCTTCGCGACAAGGAAGAGTTCATGCGCCTCATGCAAGGTGGTCAAGTGGTTCATGGATTTGAACTCGAATTGTACCGCAAAGATGGTTCCTCGATATGGGCCTCCATTCGTGCGGGCGCCATAACAAATGAAAACAAGAAGCTTGTTTTTACGGAAGGGATGATCGAAGACATTTCTGAGCGAAAACGAGCACAAGAGGCCCTCCTTGAAAGTGAAGGACGTTATCGGGAACTTTTCGAGGTTTCCCCGGATCCGATGATTGTCCATAAGGATGGGATTATCCTGTTTGCCAATATCGCAGCGGCGGAATTCTTGCGTGTCAGCAGACCTCAGGAGCTTTGCGGTCGCAGGGTATTGGAATTCGTGCACCCTGAATTCTCCAAAGAAGTGCTGGAGCGTACCAGTCGTGCGGAAAAAGAAGGACGATCTTCCCCATTTGCGGAAGTTCAGTTTATTCGCTCGGATGCGTCAGTAGGGTATCTGCAATCTGTTGCGGTGCCCACACGCTACATGGGGCAAAGTGCCGTGCTGACTGTCGGGCGGGACATAACCGAACGGAAAGAGGCCGAGGAGGCGCTGAGGTCCAGCGAGCAAAGGTTCCGTACCATTTTTGAAATTGCACCCGATTGCATTTTTCTGAAAGACCAGGATTTGAATTACACTCATGTTAACCCGGCTGTAGAGTCACTCTTCGGGATTCCTGCGTCGGAAATTATCGGAAAAAAGGCCGAGGATTTCTTCGGTGATGAGGCCGGCAGACATATATGCGAGGGAGATCTGCGTGTGCTAACAGGCCAGACAATCGAGGGTGAGCATACAAGACCTGTAAGAGGAATGTATCTGACATTCCACGACATCCGAACTCCTTTGAGGAACAGCGTAGGTGAAGTAATGGGCATATGCAAATTCTCGAGAAACATAACAGATAGAAAAGGCATACAGCAGTCGCCGCAAGCGAAAGAACGCGAGTACAAATCAGCGGCAATGCTTGCTACGGTAGAGCAAGCGCTTCATGCAGCCAAAACCGACGGCATAGTCGTTCTCCTGGGCGAAAGCGGAAGCGGAAAAGATTTTATCGCCAGATGGATTCACAGCAAATCGGAACGGGCTGACGGTCCTTTTTTTTCAGTCAACTGCGCTGCCATACCGAGAGAGCTGGCGGAATCAGAGTTCTTCGGCCATGAACGAGGAGCGTTCACAGGCGCCCTTGCCCGAAAGAAAGGCCTGTTGGAGCTGGCTGAGGGCGGTACGCTGCTTCTGAATGAAGTCGGGGAACTCCCTCTGAGCCTTCAGACCAAGTTGCTGACCTTTCTTGACACAAGGTCTTTCACTCGCGTCGGCGGTGAAAAAATGATTCGAGTTAGCGCCAGACTAATTGCGGCAACGCATCGGGATCTGTTGCTGGAGATTGCTGAAGGTCGCTTCCTGGAGGCTCTCTATTACCGGCTCAGTGTATTTGTGGTTCGTGTTCCGCCGCTTAGAGAGAGGATCGAAGACATGCCCACCATAGCGGAAGACATGCTGCTTAGGCTAGCAACTGAAATGAGGTTGACTCAGGTGCCGGTGATTGATCCGAACGATATGAAAAGACTATGCTCTTACCATTGGCCGGGAAACGTGCGCGAATTGCGCAATATTCTGGAAAGGGCTGTAATGTTGTCAAAAGGCCCCAAGATCAGCGTGGAAGTCCCGGCCCTCGATACAAGGAAGAATGAATGGGTCTATGAAGTGCGTTTCCAGGATCGACAGAATTTACCACAGACTATTAATGACTTGACGCGAACCCTGTGTACGGAGGCATTGCGCAGAAGCGAGGGAAACAAAAAGGAAGCAGCACAAATACTGGGGATCTCAAGGCATTCTCTTTATCGCTTCCTAAAGAATTCCGGCTTTTATTCTGAAAACGAGTTGTGGTGATCCGTAGCAAGTATCATGACCCAACGGGTTAAGCCCAGAACAGCATTGCCTGCTGTGATCAGCCCTTTTGAAAGGAGTGTCCAGCAAGTGACGAAACTAACAGCCCATAAATTGGGAGTTTTTGAGGAGGGGTGCGGGGGAGGAACTTTTTGCAAAAAGTCCCTCCCCCGCAAATTTCTCCAAAATATCACCCAATTTGGGTATGAAAGAACTTGGTGTCAGTCATTCATCTTGTAAGTACCCTTGAGTGAATAAACATAGTCGTTCCAGATGCGTTCAAATCGTACCGGGTTTGTTTCCGGCTTCTGTATCATCTTGAGGCAAATCTCCATTTGCTTGGCAGTGCTGTTCGGTTTTGAATAGAGTTGAAGGGCGTACTTGGAGAAATCACGCACCGTGACGTCAAAGATCTGATCGAGAAGGTGATCTGGAATGTCATTTCGGTTCATGTTTCTGTATTCGATTATTAGTTGCCCGTAAGCCACAAGGGTGAACAGTTCCCCCAGGGTGAGCAGAAAATCGATGTCCTTGGCCTGTTCGTTGGCCGCTGTCAGATCGCCCGCGGAAGCAATGAGGAATTCCTTGAGGATTTCAATCTGACCTTTGAATACGTTGACATTCGGCAAGTCCACTGTCTGGTAGGCTATATTGTAGTCATGAAATTGAATTTTCCCCAAACCCTTGGTGGCTCCCTGGCTGAAAAGAAAATCGTCGTTTGTTGGCTCATCCACCCTTGGCATCTCAGGGAATTCCGCAGGAGCAAAGAAGTAATTGCGCATAAATTTCATGATGAGGGCCATATTGACATGCACGGTACCCTCGAGTTTCGGGAGAGCCCGTATGTCGCGGGCAGCCATCTCAAAGTACGTGTCTTTCTCGAATCCCTTGGCAGCGATAACGTCCCACAGAAGGTTGATCACTTCCTCGCCCTGGGTCGTGACCTTCATTTTCACCATGGGATTGTACAGGAGGTAACGCCGGTCCTGCGGAGACGCGGAACGCATGTAATCTGAAGCTCTTAACGCGAACGCCTTCATTGACACGAGACGGCAGTAGGCATCCGTGAAAAGCTGCTTGATATGGGGAAAGTCCGTAACGTGTTTCCCATAGAGCACGCGGTTCGAGGCATGGTCTATGGCTTCATAAAAAGCGTGGGTGCAGATACCTATTGAGGCCCAGCCTAGATTGAATTTCCCGACGTTTATTGTATTCAGGGCCGAATCCCACGCATCCTGACCTTTGGAGAGGATGTCGTATTCATAGATAGGATAATCGTTGAGAGCGTATTCAGCTACGTAGGATTGCACGTTAACTATGTTTTTTATACATTCGTACCTCCCGTGAGTCGACCCTACGACGAAGAATACAAAGTCTCCCGAGTCAGCTATTTTTCCTAATGTAGACACAAGGGCCGCTATGTTCCCATTACCGATGTAATATTTTCGGCCGTTGGCCAGGTATGTGCCGCCAGCGTGAGGAGTCAGGGCCATTTCCGTGGAGTAAATATCAGCCCCGTGCTCTTTCTCGGACAGGCCGAAAGCGAAGACCCCGCCTTCACGCAAAAGCTGAGCGGTCTTTTTCTTTACTTCTTCGTTATTGCTCATCCAGATCGGACCCAAGCCGAGGATGGTCACCTGCCACGTGTACCAGTAATGAAGGGCGTAAAATGAAAGGATTTCATTGTACTCGCAGTTACGCCAGGTGTCCCATCTATAGCTTGGGTCAGCCTGACCGTACTGGGACGGAGTGAGCATAGCAGCGAACAG
>JACRDE010000119.1 GCA_016212935.1 Desulfomonile tiedjei
GCCGACTCTCGGAAAACACTGGCCAGATAACATGCCCCCAGGGGTTAGTCAAGCAATAGTTTATAAATTTTGTATATCTTCCTGATGAAAAAGCTAAAAAGTGTCAAACTGATGTCAAGGAAGCTGGCCAACGCACCGTCCGACTGCGATTGATCGCCGGGCTCTTTACAGGACCCTGTTCATGTTGCTAATTTGAAACAGGCTCGAAGAGGCGTCCAGAAATATGAGGCACCTCTCTTGCGCCAGTTGGAGATGTCCGGGGGCCCGGTGATGTATGCGAATCATCCGAGGTTTGGACATCGACGTGCAGCGCGCGGCAAATGATTGCTGTGGTAGAGCGAAATCTCCGGGATCCGTTTTCCAGGGTCCTGAATTCACTGAATGTGGATCAACTCGTGGGAGTAAAAGAAATAATCATAAGGGGCGCACGGGAACATAATCTAAAGAATATTGATTTGAATATCCCCCGTGACAAACTAGTTGTAATAACTGGCCTTTCTGGCTCAGGAAAATCCACCCTGGCATTCGACACGATTTATGCCGAGGGGCAGCGGAGGTACGTGGAGTCCTTATCCTCCTATGCCCGTCAATTTCTGGAAATGATGGATAAGCCAGACGTGGACCTCATCGAGGGGCTCTCTCCTGCGATAAGTATTGAGCAAAAAACGACTTCCAAGAATCCGCGTTCCACTGTGGGAACTGTTACGGAGATTTACGACTATCTGCGTTTATTGTACGCGCGTACAGGAATTCCCCATTGCTGGGAGTGCGGCCGTCCCATTAGTTCCATGACTGTTCAGCAGATGGTGGATCAGGTCCTTGAACTTCCTTCAGGTACGCGCGTGCATTTGCTCGCGCCGATCGTATCCGGCCGGAAAGGAGAGTACCAGAAGGAACTCCAAAACCTGATCCGTGAGGGATACGCTAGGGTCAAAGTGGACGGAGAACTCCTGGATCTCTCAGACGAAATCAAACTGGACAAGAAAAAGAAGCATTCCATAGAGGTTGTGGTGGATCGCCTTGTGGTCAAGGCAGGCATAGATAAACGACTCAACGACTCCATGGAGCAAGCAGCCAGATTGGGCCAGGGAACCGTAATGGTGGAGGAAGTGGGCGGCCCAGTGCACCTGTTCAGCGAAAAGTTTGCTTGCCCGGAGCACGGCGTATCGCTGGGGGAAGTGTCGCCCAGACTGTTTTCTTTCAATAATCCCTTCGGCGCGTGTGAGACTTGCGGGGGGCTGGGCGTAAAGATACGGTTTGACCCGGACCTGGTGATTCCCAATCCCGATCTGTCTTTACGCAATGGGGCTATCGCCCCGTGGGAACGCCGGAGTTCTGTCTTCTTCTACCAGATGATTGACGCCCTGGCCGGCCACTACGGTTTTGACCCTGAGAAACCATTTGCCACATTGCCGGAAAGCATTCAGCAGGTGGTTTTGAACGGTTCAGGCGACGAGGAGATCGATTTCTATTACGAAAGAGATGGCAGGAAGCACTTCTTCCGCAAGACCTTCGAGGGAGTCATCCCTAACCTGGAGCGCAGATACCGCGAATCTGAGAGCGAAGACATCGACGATGAATTCACGCGCTACATGAGCTCGATTCCGTGTCCCTCCTGCGACGGCGCCAGACTCAAGAAAGAAGCCAGGTACGTGTACGTGGATGGCGTGCCCATACACCACCTGACAGCGCTTTCAATTCGGGAATCCATAAACTTTATGAAAAACCTGAAGCTGGATAAACGCGGGATGGAAATTGGACGAAGAATCATCAAAGAAATAAAGGACAGACTGGGTTTCCTTGATCGCGTTGGGCTTGGCTATCTTACTCTGAGCAGGTCATCAGCGACCCTTTCCGGTGGCGAGTCTCAGAGGATCAGACTTGCCACCCAGGTGGGCTCTTCGCTTGTAGGGGTGCTGTACATCCTGGACGAACCCAGCATAGGGTTGCATCAGCGTGACAATCAGAGGCTCCTTTCTACGCTAATGGACTTGCGGGAACAGGGGAACTCCGTCCTGGTGGTGGAACACGATCCTGAAACTATACTCAGTGCGGACTACGTTATCGACATGGGGCCAGGTGCTGGTCGTATGGGCGGCGAAATAGTATTTACGGGCAAGCCCGAAGAGATACTCAAGTCCGAGGTTTCCCTCACCGGAAAATTTCTATCCGGGAGGGAATACATTTCCGTTCCGGCAAAACGCAGACCCAAGGGGAAAAAGAAACTAATTATTCGAGGGGCCAGAGCCAACAATCTGAAAAACATAGATGTCACGATTCCCCTGGGAGTATTCAATTGCGTCACGGGTGTGTCGGGTTCGGGAAAAAGCACTCTTGTCATGGATATCCTTTACCGCGCTCTTGCCCAGCGACTTTACAGAAGCAAGGAAAAATCCGGGGAAATAGACTCCATTGAGGGGATCTCGTTCATCGACAAGGTGATCGACATAGATCAGAGCCCGATCGGGCGCACGCCCAGATCGAATCCAGCAACTTACACAGGGGTATTCACCTTCATTCGGGAACTGTTCGCAAATCTTCCCGAATCAAGGGTTAGAGGCTACAAGCCGGGCCGTTACAGTTTCAACGTCAAGGGCGGCAGATGCGAAGCATGCAGGGGGGACGGGATTATCAAGATCGAGATGCACTTCCTCCCGGATGTTTACGTAAAGTGTGAGGTATGCAAGGGCGAACGCTACAACCGTGAGACTATGGACATCCGTTACAAGGGAAAGAACATAGCTGAAGTGCTCGACATGACGGTGAACCAGGCTGCTGAGTTCATGGCCAACATCCCATCCGTGCACAACAAGTTACAGACCATACAATCCGTGGGGCTCGGTTACATAAGGCTCGGCCAATCTGCGACCACTCTATCGGGCGGCGAGGCTCAGCGGATAAAGCTTTCCAGGGAGCTTTCAAAACGCAGCACCGGCCGAACGCTTTACATACTGGACGAACCGACCACCGGGCTGCATTTTGCCGACGTCCGAAAGCTGCTGGACGTTCTAATGAGTCTGGTAGACGCTGGCAACACTGTGGTGGTCATAGAGCACAACATGGACGTGATCAAGGTAGCAGATCATATTATCGATCTGGGACCTGAGGGTGGGGACGAGGGCGGCAGCATTATCGCCGAAGGTACGCCGGAGCAGGTGGCTGCGAGACCGGGTTCCTATACGGGGCTATATCTTAAGGAAGTTCTGGCAAACGACCAGGGGTATCGGCCATTCTCGATTGAGCCCGAAAAAGTAGCCACAGTTGAGCTATAGCAGTTGCCAAAAGTTTTGACCGATTGCTCGTTTATTTTTCTCGCGTTCCGGTCGAGAATGTGATTTTTTCTTGGGCATGGCTCGTCTACCGAACATGCCCAACGCCGAGAACTGCACCCTGGCAGAGCTGGA
>JACRDE010000111.1 GCA_016212935.1 Desulfomonile tiedjei
ACCCTTCTTGTAAGAAGTGTTTCCCCGAACCCCATCCCAAGAATTTCTAGCATTTGTCTGTATCTTCATTTTCCGCTGGAAAATGAAGATACAGAGGAGTGCTATAAGTTTCTTGGAGGGGCTTGGGGAAGCTTCTTTACAAAGCAGGTCGCCCAAATTCTTACTGCTTTGAACGAGCAGTGGTATTAGGACATCGAATCCTTGCTCGGTCCTCCTCTCCGACCTTTCATCGTTTGAATGTCCACCGGCATGAGATTCCTCGGCCGTCAACACTGAGAAAATGCGCCTCCGGATTATCGCCTATCGTACTATTGCGTCCTAAGGCTTTTCCAGTTACTGTAGCGCATCATTGCAGCCAATATCCGAATCCCTCTTTCCAGGCTGGGGACTGTTAAGGCTCGACCGTGTCGCTCCAAAGTGTTGATGGTTTCTTCAGTCCGTGATCCGTACACCCATACCACCACAGGTTTGTCGAACTCTTCCGACATTTGCTGGATCACTTCCTCAGCGCCCAGATGTTGCTGTTCCGCCTCTCCTAGCCCAAGAGCAAAGCAGATTACGCCATCAACGTTGGGATCGGCCAACACATCTCGCAGGGCTCTACCATAGGCCCTTCGCATACCGTTTTTCATTACTGCAGGCCAGATGTCCATAGGATTAGCGATCGGCATCCAATCTGGAGACAAGCTTTGAACACCGTCACAAGTGCTGGGAGAAAATCTTGCCGGCTGGAGTCCATATCTCTCCATTGCGTCCAAGAGAATTATTCCACCTGCTCCGGTGAGGGTCACAACAGCAACTCTCGGCCCTTTCATTGCCGGAAGTCTAATGAAGCCGCGAACTAAATCGCCTTGATCTTGAGTTTCCTGCACCCGAACCAAGCCGGTCCTATGAAAAACGGCAGAGATTATCCTGTCGTCAGCTGCCAAGGAGCCACTGTGCGAAGTGGCCGCTTTAGCTCCTTCCTGAGACCGACCTGTTTTCAGGGCGATTATGGGAATTCGACGACCAACTTTTGCGGCAACTTCCAAGAAACGGCTTCCGTCATTGATTTCCTCCGCATGCAGAGCTATCACGCGGATCCTCTCGTCTTCACCCAGCCATTCGAGTGTGTCTACGATGTTCACGTCGGAGGCGTTTCCCACATCTATGCCAATGCCCATTCCTCCGAGCAGTTGAATTGCGCCTACAAAGAAAACGCCCGATTGGCAGACTACCCCGATAGGGCTTTCCTGTCGTACGAGCGGCATGAACGATGAGTTGAACCGGTGAAATGCATTGTAAACGCCCAGAGTGTTGGGCCCGAGCAGGCGAATTCCGAATTTGCGGGCCTCCAGGAGCATTTCTCTTTGCAGCTCTTTGCCTCTCAGGTCTGATTCAGCAAAACCTTGATTAGTAACAATTACGGCTCTGATGGACCTCTGGCCGCATTCTCTGATGATTCCGGGGACGGTTTCTCTCGGGGTGGAAACGATGGCCAGATCGGTCTCAACATTTAATTCGGATACGGACTGCAATACGGGAATGCCCGCTATTTCTTTTACATGGGGGTGAACAATCGAGACTTGCCCCTCGTAGCCCCAGTTCCTGAGGTTATCTACAGGATTCAAAGTGCCTGGACCGCTCTTGCGAGGAACGCCAATGAAAACTACGGAGCGGGGATATAGAAAAAGGGATTTCAAGGGCCGTTGTTTCAACATAACCTCCAGTGAAAGAGAATGAACGTTCAAGAATGTAAGCTGGATCAAAATCGCGACAAGTGAAGTTCCTCAGATCGGCATTAAAGGATTGGCGTCTCAGCGTCCTTACAGGTCGATTATCAATGATCGAAAATTCTCTCCTCCTGTTGACAACATTTTATCGCCTTCAAGCACTACAACATCTTGACTGATCTCCATTAGTTCACAGTGACTCTTGATTTCGTTGATAGCCAAATTAATACCGTAACCTTTTAGGAGATCAGGGTCAAAATAGTCTCTCGCAATTTCCTTTGGAGTTTTGGGTCCGCTGTTGAGAATCCGTAAAATTTCATGACATCGATCGACATGATGCTGAACCAGTTCATCGATTCGGCCATGGAGATCAAGTTGATTCCATGTGTCCTGATAGTACAATCGATGCGAAGGCAATACTAAGAGCCTATCTGTCGATTCAGTCATGGCACTTAACTTTTTCAGAGAGCGGATATAGGCCCTAAGGCCGAAAAGTTGCTGCGCCTCGTCGAATTTCTCGGGCAGTGCAGGCTTCATGACCGTGAAGCTGCCTTCAAGAGTAGGGTGAGGAGTGATCTCAGGGAGAATCGTGTCCCCTACCAATATTGCCTCCCCATCCACAACGATAACAACTGAATCCGGGCAATGTCCAGGAGCATGGGTCACTTCGATGCCTGCACCCAGTTCCTCCCTGAAATCCCCGATGGCCACG
This sequence comes from Desulfomonile tiedjei, assembly GCA_016212935.1. Lineage (GTDB taxonomy): Bacteria > Desulfobacterota > Desulfomonilia > Desulfomonilales > Desulfomonilaceae > Desulfomonile > Desulfomonile tiedjei_A. The sequence goes on from JACRDE010000111.1 coordinate 2,425, forward strand.
ATGTTCAACTCCTGACGCTCTATGTGATATTCCAGACAATTCTTTTTGTAAAAAGTCTCCGGCATGGGACAGCACCAGCATGAGGCAGGAAAGTCTGCTCTCTCCTTTGATGGGGCACTCTTAGCGTTGGGCCGCACAAGATGACTGTAGACCTCGTGAGCTACCACAGGGGTGTTGATGAGATTGGTAAGCTCGAATAGCCCGCCGTCATGATCCTCGTGACCGTGGGAGACAATTACGGCAGCGATATCCTGTCCGTTGAAGCCAGCGAATTCGATCATCTTGCCTAGTTGAAGGCCCTTTCCTCTCCTCCCTGAATCAACGAGAAAGGGATTCTTGCCTGTGACGAGGTAATTCCACGTCGGACCTATGTCCCAATCCCCACCGTACAGGTTCTCTGTGGCAAATCCATAGATCTGCCGGCCGGAAGAAAGCCTTATCCGAACGATCATGTTGTTCCCTGAGCTATCACCTCGTTGCATAACATCAATTACGTCTGCAAGCATTACAGGCCCCCTACCGGAAACGGCTATTTGGTAAACTCTTAAGTCTCCTCCGCATGTTCGGAGTTTATCACAATGGGCGGCGGGGCTACATAGTCAAATCTCCATCGGGCTCCACAAAAGAATTCGGCTATAAAGGGCCTGCGAAAGACCCCCCGCTGTTTTCTGGCATCGGGTATCCTGAGGTATTCGAAACCAGGAACGTTCGCGTATCGCGTTCTAAGGGCGCGACAAATGTCAGAGGGTCTCGGCGAATTTCGGGGCAAACACCTCAGAATTGGCAAGACCGCGGCATAATTCCGGTTTATACCTCCACCACAACAGATTGCAGCAATCAGGGCGTATATGCGGAATGAAACGGAAGACGGCGCTTGACAAAGGCTCACCTCTGTGTAGGGAGTTTTAAATGAGTGAACTGCAATTGAAGCATTCCGTCTGAAAGCATTTCTTTCCTGAAAGAAAACAGTCTCCTAAAAGGAATTTCATACTGGAGGCAGTATGTGGCAGAGCTTGAAAATCTCATCTGGCACTGGAATCTCTGCGAAATACTTGAGGTTTTGAAATGAAGGTTCCGCAGCTTTTTGCATATGCATGCTTATGCTATGGCGCCATTTTTGAAAGTAGTTTCGGTAACTCCCTCGGCAGCGAGTATACGGGAGGTCTTTTCCAGAGATAATTTGAGCCTGCCGGGAAAAGTGCAAGCTGCCTGCCGAAACGGTCTTCCAGCCCAAGCCCAGACTGGCGGCAGAAATGCTCACCGCCCTCAGCCAGGAAGATGTCCTGCCTTTCAAGTATGTGCTTGCCGACTCGTTGTATGGGGTCAGCCCGGAGTTTATCGCAGCAGTTGAGGCGCTGCCCGGCAAGACCTACTTCGTATCCGTCCCAAAAGATACCCAATGCTGGCTGAAGCGCCCCATGACCATTACCAAAGAATACCGCTGGGGAGGAAAGAAACGCAGAAAGAGGGTTCTGGTTGCTCCTGAAACAAAGCCGCTGACGGTGGAGGATCTCGCCAGAAACACGAACGACTACTTCTGGTATCGCCGGAAG
>JACRDE010000107.1 GCA_016212935.1 Desulfomonile tiedjei
CCAATTCCAGATAGAGCGGCAAGCCGGCCATTGCCGTCATACCCCCGTCTCTCTGCTCAACTTCATACTGGAAAGGAAGAATTCCTTGTGCCATACTCGCTTCACCTCGTTGGTGATAGATTCTTTGTGATAAAAGCATTCTATCCTCTTGATTACTCAAGACCAACGAGGTTTTTCACTCTTTTTGACCCGCGATCTAGGTGGACTTTTTTAAGGTGATAAAGTACTCCTTGGTACTGGGTGAATGTTGTCCGGTTGTTCCGGGTGAGTACGTCTCGCAGTATAGAGTTGGTGCGGGGTCTTGTACTTGAGAGCCTGGTGAGGCCGCTCCTCATTATAGAATTTGAAGTAGGCTCCTAGGCCCAAGATCGCCTCCTTTACCGTAGCATACTCTCTGAGATAGACCTCCTCGTATTTCACTGAACGCCAGAGGCGTTCCACAAAGATGTTGTCGTAAACCCGACCTCGGCCGTCCATGCTGATCATGACCCCTTCAGCTTCCAAGACGCCGGTGAAGCGTTGGGACGTGAATTGAGACCCTTGGTCGGAGTTGAATATCTCCGGTTTTCCGGTACCGAGGGCTCTGTGCAGAGCCTCGACACAGAAGTCAGCTTCCATTGTTATGGAAACTGCCCACGTCACCACGTACCGGGTGAACCAGTCAATGATCGCCACGAGGTAGATGAACCCCTGCCTCATGCGAATATAGGTTATGTCCGTCGCCCATACCTGATCCGGGCGATCAATCACCACACCTTTGAGCAGATACGGGTACTTCTTGGCCTCTGCATCGGCACGGCTCAAACGCTTCTTGGGATAGATGGCTTCTATGCCCATCTCGTTCATGAGCCGGGACACTCTCTTGCGGTTGACCTGATGGCCTTGGGCGTTCAACCAGGCCGTCATGCGCCTCACGCCATAAAACGGCGTCCGGGTATACTGTTGGTCTATCAGGCGCATAAGCCGCTGATTGCAGCCGTCGTCCCCCCTCCTGGACCGATAATACAGGCTCGACCGGGACAGCCCCAGAAGCTCACACTGCCTGCAAATCGGAATCTCGTCATGCTCGGCGTCAATCAACTGACGTAGCTGATCAACCGATAAGTCCAGCCTTTTTTTCAGCCAGTCCAGCTCCACCTTGAGCTGTCCGATTTGCTGATAGAGCTGAGCTACAAGCTCATTGTGCTGGGCTTCCCCCCTTTGTTTGGCGCCGGAGAATACCTTCGGTAGCTCCTCAAGGACCTGCCTCTTCCATTTCGTTATCTGGTTCGGATGAACCTCATACGCACTGGCGATCTCCGCTAAAGTGCGGTCCCCCCGGATAGCCTCCAGTGCCACTCGCGCCTTGAACTGCGCATCATACCTCTTTCTCATCTCTGTATCATAAGCCTCCCTGGTTTACCCCCCAAGGGTTTCTACATCACCAAGGTAGGCTTTTCCACCTTAACCCCCTGTCCAGTTTTCGGGGTACATTATATAATTGGCTATTTCGGCCGTAGAATAATGGGTTGTAATCCGACCGGACTTATGACCTAGCAGATCCTTCCGATCCTCGAAGGAAACCCCTGCTGAACGCAATCTGCGCCCCAGCGTGTGTTTCAAATCGTAACCCCGGACTTGCTTCAATCCGACCTTCCCCCTTCCGGACTACTTCTCTTCACGATAAATTATCGTATAGGCCTTGTTCAATTCTCTTTGAACCTTTTTCAGGGCCTTATACAGTGTGTCCAAATCCTTTGAAGGAGATACGACCGTCTGAGCAAATTCCAGGCTGGCTAAAAAAGTTGTTACAACAACAGTGCACCACCGTTGGTTCTCTTGGGCGTGTGGCAAACGTACAGCCTAGTCATCTTCATCCAAGATCTCCCGAACAGATTTCAGGAATTCTCTTACGTTGTATGGTTTTCCAACAAAGCCTCTTGCCCCGTGCTCCCTGGTGATTGCTGCGGTCCCACCAGATTGGAGTCCGCTCACTACGAGGACTCTTGCCTTGGGATCAATATCACGAATCTCCTCGAGGAATTGCTTGCCACCCATCTCGGGCATTATCCAATCTAAGATGATCAGCGAAACCAGTTCTCGCTTTTCTTGGTATATTTCCAAAGCCTCCTTCCCATTGGCTGCCGTTATTACGGTGTATCCGCTCTGGGCGAGAATCTTTTTTCCGAGGTCTCTTACAGGATCTTCGTCATCTACCAGCAGGATGGTCTCCGTGCCGAGGAACGGCTGAGCGAGCGGGGTTGCAGTGTCCCGGTCTGATTCCATTTCACCGACGGGAAGATATACTCTGAAGGTAGTGCCTTCGCCTGGCTGACTTTCGCAGGTGATGGTCCCCCCATGTTGTTTGACGATGCCATAAACCGTGGCCAACCCCAATCCTGTTCCTTTCCCTGCTTCTTTGGTAGTGAAGAAAGGCTCAAAGATGCGGTCCTGTGTTTCCTTGCCCATGCCATGCCCGTTGTCCGAGACGATGAGAATGGCATAATTCTCAGCCTCGTCCTGCAACTGAGAGTTGGCATACGCATCATCTCGAGCGGCGTTTTCTGTGCGAATTGTCAGTACACCACCATTCGGCATAGCGTCCCTCGCGTTCACCGCGAGATTCATCAATACCTGCTCGATCTGTCCGGGATCGGCTATGATGACTCTTAGTGCTCAATGGCATAAATACGTTGTCGTATCTTTTTGCTTGAACGCGAAATAAATGTGCGATAAATCGACACCTCCAAAAGGAGGAACGCGAAATGCCGCGCATCAGCCCCTTCGTTATCGCGCTTTCCGTGAATGAGGA
>JACRDE010000122.1 GCA_016212935.1 Desulfomonile tiedjei
ACGCTTCGGATATTTCGTTCGTTTGCCCTAAATTGCATCCTCCTCCATATCCGCAACACTCGATACGGGTGGCTGGTAGACCTTACCCGACAGGGACTTGCACCCTGCAAGAGATGCCAAGCTTGGCCTGGCGCACTACCAGTTCGTTTTCTCATTCTTCTGGGAACCTCGCGGATCGTGAGGGGTTTCAACAAGCATACCAAGATACTCACCTTTAATTCCTAGATATTCCAAGATGTTATTGCGGGTCTTCTGGCTTTCACAACTCATGAGCACAATCAGATGTCCTGGTGCGTTCTCGTCAACGGGACAGCCCCATTCGATCTGCTTGACTTCAGTAGCCAAGACTATTGGCGTAATTCACAGTTGTGGTGCCGAGGGTGCCGTGATCTTGCGTCAGGAAACAGAAGAATTATTTCAGACAGATAGGGCTCTAAAGAACCTGGGTTCCGGTCCTCGGATGGGATACGGGGCGCTTGGGAAGCAACGTATCCACTGGGTCTGTGTCAAAGCAAATCAAGAACCTTGCAGCCTTGGCCTTTTACATTGGACTTTGGTCCTACAAGGATTGCCCCTAGACTATACTCTCGGCATTTGACTTTCTGATCAAGTCCGGACACAAAAAGACTCCGCCTATTTTTCGAAAAGCGTCTCCACTCCATTCCAATCCGGCGGGACGCCATTCACCATGTAGTTGGCGCAGCGTTTCAGATAGATTCGGGCAGCGAGGTCCTCAGGATTCGCCTCCAGCACCTGGTTGAAATGAACACTGGCTTCAGAAAATTTCTTGCCATAGTAGAGCTGAAGACCGCTTTCAAATGCGGGTTTCGTTTGCTCTTTCAGCCCGGAGATTCCTTCAGGATCTCCCTCGAACACCTCATATACAGTGACAGCGTCCTCTTTCCCTTTTACACGCACTTTGTCTATAAAACGATGCCTGTATCGTCCCGGTTCTTTCATCGCGAAAAAGGTCTCGTCGCTCAGGCTGACATAGGAGCCGTACATCTTGTTCAAACCCTCGATCCGCGCAGCAAGGTTGACTGCATCTCCCACCACGGCCCCTTGCATGCGATCTTCACTCCCGATTATGCCCAGCATGAGATCGGCAAGGTGTAGCCCAACGCCAATGCCGATGGGGTCAAACCCATCTCTCTCGCGTTCCCTGTTGTACTCAGCCACAGCCCCCTGCAGTCCGACGGCTGCCCTCACCGCATCATCCGGTGTTCCTGGGAAGAGAGCCATCACGCCGTCGCCGTAGAACTGATCTATGAACCCATTGCAGTCCTTGATCACAGGGCTCACCCGTCTCAGATAGGCATTAATGAAACTGAAAGCCTCCGTCGGGGTCATCTTTTCCAGCAGGGTGGTCCATCCACGAATGTCTGCAAACATGACGGTCATTTTGTGGCTCACCTGATCACCCAAATGGATTTCGAGAATGCTCTCCTTCTTCTGCAAGTCGATGAACTCCCTGGGAACAAAACGCTCATAGACGCGATTCAACGACGCCAGCTCTGCGGTTCGTTGTCTCACCCTTTCTTCCAAGTGTTCACTGTACGCCTGGAGTTCCTTGTTTTTCTCCGCCAGACTCTGTTTCAAACGGTTCATGGTGAGATGGGTATTGACCCTCACATCAACTTCTTCCGGTTGAAAAGGCTTCGAGATGTAGTCCACAGCCCCTGTCATGAACCCCTTCACCTAATTGGCGGTATCATCAAGGGCGGAAAGAAAAATTACCGGGACATCCCGAGTTTTCGGATCAGCCTTCAATCGCCTACACACTTCGAACCCATCCATGCCGGGCATCATGATATCCAGGAGAATGAGATCCGGTCTAGGTTCTGCGGCAGCCATTTTGAGGGCCTTCTCTCCGTTTATTGCAGCTACGATGGCATACTGATCCTTCAAAGTCCCCATAAGCACCTGGATGTTTTCCGGAGTGTCATCCACAATGAGAACCTTGTATTTTTTTCCACCCACCACCATTTCTCCCTCCTTACGGTATGTATCCGTTCACGTGACTTGAGGACCCTCGACGCCGAGGGAACGAATACCTTGAATCGGTTTGTCACGATGTCCAGGAGCAGTCCGTTCTGGCAGCTACATGGTCCCCATTGTTCAAGGTATCATTATCTCCAGAACAGAGAAATCATCTTCAAGGGTGTTCGAGCCTGCGATTTGCCTTACGTGGGCCCAGAGATCGTCAATACTCGATTTGCCCCAGGCGCCTGAGTCCTTTAAGTAGGCCGTCAGGTCGTCGAGCCCCCAACTCTGGCCATTGTCGTTTGTGATTTCAAATACGCCGTCGCTAAAAACATAGAGTCTAGCTGGACCTTTGATTGGAACCTCGTCACGATCGAAATCTGCGTCCGCCAGCCCACCTATTATCAGGTTCGGCGTTTTCAGCTCTTGAATCTCTGACCCGTTCCCCTGCATGTTCTCTATCAACAGGGCTGGGGGATGCCCTCCGCTGGCGTAGGTCAAAAGGTGAGACACACGATTGTACACGCCGTACCATATGGTGAAATACATGTCCTTGTGGTACTCCATGGGAAAAACCGCATTGAGGCCCGCTAGAACCTGGTCCGGCCTCCGAAAATCGGTGTTCTGCAAGTTCTCGGATCGGAGGACGTTGAGCACGGACACTGAATGGAGCGCTGCTCCCACTCCGTGCCCGCACACGTCAACCAGGTAGATAGCGAACGAATCCTCATCGACCCAATGGTACCCTAATGCGTCTCCTCCAAGTGTGGTTGAGGGCACAAAGCGCCAATAGGCCTTCAGCGGTCCCTCAGTGAGGGGCTGCGGCAAGAGGAATTTCACGTAATCGGCAGCCTCAGCAAGTTCGCTATTGAGTTTCCCAAGCGTGGCTTCGAGCTTTGCTCGCTGAATTGCCTCAAGATCACGCAATCTCTTTAGATCTAGGTGGGCTTTCACCCTCGCTTTGACCACAGGGATGCTGAACGGCTTGGTAATATAGTCCACTGCGCCCAGCTCAAATCCAAGGGTCTCGTCTTCCACCTCGGTCTTTGCCGTAACAAAAATGATCGGGATGTCAAGCAATTGCTCGTCAGCCTTGAGTCTGCGGCAGACCTCGTACCCATCCATGCCGGGCATCATGATATCCAGGAGAATGAGATCCGGTCGCGGTTCCGTAGCGGCAATTTTGAGGGCTTTTTCTCCGTTGATCGCTGCCACGATGGCATACCGATCCTTCAACGTCTCCATAAGCACCTGGATGTTTTCCGGAGTGTCATCCACAATGAGAATCTTGTTCTTTTTCTTGCCCACCACGATCTCACTCCCTCCCTACAGTTCTATATTCAGCCTCCCGGCGATGGTCTCCACGCTTTTCAGGGCACTGTCCGTATCAAATCCTTCAACTTGCTTTTCCAGCCGATTGAATTCCTCATCAAGCGATGAATTCGCCAGGTGTTCCTTCAGAGCTTCAAGGCGGTTCATGGCTTCCGTCAAATCACTCTCCAGGAGCTGAGCCATTTCCTGCAGCAGAGGTTTCACAACTTCCTTATCGACCGGTACTTCCGCCGCAGGCTTCTCGGGCCCTCGCTGAGCAGCCAGGCTATCCTCAAAAATCTTTATCCCATCCATGACCACCTTCAGCTGAGAGCCGAACTCTCTCATGGGAGGATCCAGACTCTCTTGTCCTTCCTTGATGGCCTTTTCCAACTCGGCGGCAGCACGGTAGAGGCTGTCTCCACCCAGGTTTCCCGAGACGCCTTTTACCGTGTGAGCAAGTCGGACGGCGGTTTCCACATCTCCTGACTGGAGAGCCGCCCTGATCTGTTCCACGGCCTTTTCTTGGCCGTCTTTGAACTTGCAGAGGAGCTTCGCATAGAGCTGCTTGTTCCCGCCTACTCGGCCGAGACCGGAGGCTATCGAAATTCCGGGTAACTCAGAGGGGAGAATGTCCTCCACCTCCCGCTTGCCAATCAATGACTCACACACGCTTTCAGACATCTCTCGCTTAACCGGCTTGATCCATTTTACCAGAGCAGATAAGAGTTGTTCCGGATCAATGGGCTTGGTCACATGATCGTTCATGCCGGCTTCAAGGCTTTTCTCACGGTCACCCGCCATGGCGTGGGCGGTCATTGCGATGATCGGCAAATCCCTGAACCCCTGATCCTTGCGAATCTCCCTGGTCGCCTCCAATCCCCCCATTACCGGCATTTGTATATCCATGAGCACCGCATCAACGTTCCCCGCCTTGACCATCTCCACGGCCTCTGTCCCGTTGTTGGCAATGCTCACCACCAATCCCGCTTGCTCCAAAATTTCCTTAGCCACCTGCTGGTTGATCTCGTTATCCTCTGCCAGCAACACGCTTGCCCCGCGAATCCTTCGCAGCTCTTCCTCATCACTGTCCCTGACCCGTGCCACAGATTCACCCTCCGAAGCTTCCTTCCCAAAAGCGACCATGATCGCGTCAAAAAGCACGGACTGGCCAACGGGCTTCAGAAGAAACCCGTCCACCCCCACTTTCTCGGATCGCTGCATGACTTCTTCACGACCATAGGCCGTTGCGATAATAATCTTGGGCTTCTGAGGGAGTCTCGGATGCGCCTTGATCACCGCGGATGCTTTGATCCCGTCCATGCCCGGCATCCTCCAGTCCATCACTACCAGCTTATAGGGATGAGCTTTGGCCTCTTTCTCCAGCTCCGCGATCCCCTCCTCGGCAGAGGCTGCCACGCTGACGTCGAAACTCATGCTTTCCAGCAGCGCCTGCAGAATCTCCCTGGATGACGCATTGTCTTCCACGACCAGAACCCGCATCCCGCGCAGGTCCACTGACGGCTCCAGGTGCCTTCTTGAGACATTCCTAGCTAAACCGAATTTGGCCGTGAATACGAACCGGCTCCCCTTTTCAGGCTCGCTCTCAACCCAGATCTCCCCGCCCATCATGTTGACCAACCGCTTAGAGATTGTCAGTCCCAGACCTGTCCCTCCGTACTTTCTCGTGGTGGACATGTCTGCCTGGCTGAAAGCCTGAAAAAGTTTCCCCTTCTGCTCTTCGGTCAGGCCGACCCCGGTGTCTCGAACACAAAATCCTAGCGTGACCGACTTCTCATCTTTTTCCACCACCTTTGTGGAAATGACGATCTCACCCTCTTGCGTGAATTTCACTGCGTTGTTGCATAGATTGATCAAGACCTGCCCCAGCCTCAGCGGGTCGCCCACCAGCGCCAGCGGCACTTCCTGTGATGTATCCATCAAGAACTCCAGTTCTTTCTCATGGACCTTCACACCCACCACCGTGGAGACATTGTCGAGGACTTCGTCAAGACTAAAATCCACGGACTCCATCTGCATCTTCCCCGCTTCAATCTTGGAAAAATCCAGGATGTCATTGATAATCCCCAGAAGGGAATGGGCGGACCGCTGGATTTTTCTCACGTAGTCCGCCTGTTTGGGAGTCAGCTCCGTCTGAAGGGCTAGGTGGGCCATGCCAATCACCGCATTCATCGGTGTCCTAATCTCGTGGCTCATGTTGGCGAGAAAATCGCTCTTCATCCGAGTGGCTTCCTCAGCCATCTCCTTGGCGCGACGCATCTGCTCGTCGGCCTGTTTGCGATCCGTGATATCCGTGACAAGGGCGAAAGAGCCCTTCTTGGCCCCTTTGTCGTCAAGAAAGGGGGTAGCACTGATCAGACAGGGCACGTTCACCCCGTCAGGCCTCTGCAGCGAAATTTCATAGGCCCCGGACTTCCCTCTCTTTCTTTCTTCGAGCTGGGCCACGAATATCTGGCGGTTTTCCTCATCAACAAAGTCTAGGATCCGCCGGCCGACTATCTGTTCCTGTCTCCTGCCCAGGATCGTGCACAGTGCAGGGTTGGCAGTCAAAGTGACTGCATCGTTGTCCACCAGCCAGAACCCCTCGTTGGCTGTATCCAAAATCCGGCGTGTTCTGCGCTCGCTATCTGCAAGTGCCTCCTCGGCTCGCCGGCGGTCGCTGATGTCTCTAAAGGAGACCACAGCGCCGACAACTTCGCCGTCCTTGTGGATAGGGTTACTGGAATAGGCTACGGGGAAACTCGTGCCATCTTTTCGCCACAAAACTTCATCATCAACATGGCTTATGGTTCCAATTGAAAAGGACTCGTACATGGGGCAGTCTTCTCGCGGATATGGAGAACCATCCTCATGAGAATAATGAATGAGGCTGTGGAGACCCTGACCGACAAATTCATCCGTCGAGTATCCAACCATTCGACATGCCGCCGGATTGACAAAAGTGATCTTGCCGTCCGTGTTCACACCGATGATCCCCTCGCCTGCAGATTCCAATAGCAGCCGCGTACGCTCTTCCGATACGCTCAGCTCATCGGTGCGATCTCTGACCAATTGCTCCAGATGATCCCTGTATCGCGCGATTTCGCTGCGGGCCATTTCTGCATCCTCGGCAAGGCTCAAAGCCGCTGCCTGACTGCGGCGCAGTTCCTCGGCCCTCCTTTTTAGATCCTCGGCTGCCTGCGAAGCGCGAATTCGGTCTAACGTGAGGGAGCCTACGATCTTGGCGAAACCTGACAAGAAGCCCAGAATGCTGGGCAGCTTCTCCTCGGACATGATTGGCACTTCCTTGATGGATGCCAAATAATCCTCTTCATCGTAACCGAGGTCTCGAGCCTGGCGACGAAAGAAATCCAGATCAGGTTCCTGCAAGTGGAACTGGCCGATGAGAATATTGGCCAGGTGCTTCCCGTCTATGATCAGCGGCGAAGCCGCGTCCGTCATACCATTTTTGCATTGATAAATGGTGAAATCCTGACCTTCCTGGAGTCTGGAACCCAGTAATGTGTCGCTTTCGATACAGCGTTGAGAGGAAATTTCGCCAACCCGATGGAATTGGGTGCAAGCTCGCCGAAAGTTTGCGAATGCCAGCAGGTTGCCTTTGAGGTCTGATATGGCTGAGGCAACCCCTACTGCGTCGCAGAAGTTGCTAAGAAGAAGCTGCAAGTCCTCAACATGAAACAAGTCCGAAACCTGCAATTCTTCCGGGCCGGAGCGACCCCAATCACTATGATCTGCTCCGGACAGGACCAGATTGTCCAATGCCTCATCTTCTTCGATCCGGTCCAGTGAGCCGTACGGCGCGGGTTTGCCAGCAGCCTGGGCCAACTCGTTAGCTTCTTTCTTCAGGTCAAGAATCCGCTGTTCCCTGGCCATGACCAGGCGGTTGAATCGCTCGAATTCCAGGATTCTTTCCTGCAATTCGGCCTGGGCAAAGCCATCCCTTTCCTGTGCCCTATCGCCGCACTCTTCCGCGTCGACAGCCAACGGCTTTTCTTCAAGGAAGTGGTCCTGTTCAGTCATAGTGAACTCCCAAAAATTGTTCGACGATTCAGACGACACGATGCAAGATGGTTGGAAATCGCTAAAGTCAGTGTTGCCTACTGTAATCTTATCATGGTTGCCAAGGCCTACAAAGTCACGCGCACGACAAGGATTGAGGGGGGAGAGTTTAGGAGTCTGATGATTCAACCGGAATCATGCAGCGGTCTTGCATCTTCGGGGGTCTTTCGTTCGGGGCCCGGTTGCGGAATGGTTCTCCTGCCCCCGAAAAAACCGAGTCAGATCCCCCAGAAGACCAAGCAAGGCAAAACCGGCGTCATGTCGATGAAAAAACCTGGATCTTCCGGTTTCTGAGCGTACCTTACCGCACGCCGGCCGGTAAAGCACACCAATTTGAGAAACCAAAAGCCTCCAAAGGCTGAACCCTTCGCTTGTCGCCGCAACTGGACTCATCGCGCCTTTTCCATGTTCGGCCACGCCTGTTTCACTGCGGCCATGCAACGGCGCAGCAGTTCTCCCAGAGCGGGACTAACGCTCGCATCGCCGTGTTGAAATTTCAGAATCTCCAGTCCAAGCGACTTCATGCAACAGCGTGTGAAGTCTCTGTGCAAAGTACTAGTGACCTTCGGCACGGAGCATGGAGATTAATTCGTCAAATTCTGCGTAGGGTTTGGGATGTATCATTCGTGTAGCGCACCGTTCAGCCTTGGGGGCCATGCGCCACTCTAGGTGCTCGTTTCTTCTTCATGTGATTGGAATAAACGGTCGTGAAGATGACCCCCGAAACCAGGATGCAGAATTCCACTCCACGAAAGAACCACTCTCCCAAGGCAGGGCTGTACGGCTTAGCCACATTGACCAGAGTGTTGGCCAAGAAGATCATTCCCCAAACTCCCGTTACCGTGTAACAGCTCCGAATGAAGGGCGGGGAATCCCACAACTCTCTCGGCACGTGATCACGAGCATAACTTTCCGTGAACGGCTGGCCGATCACAATCGAGGCCAGGGCAGCCACGAACAGCGTACCGCTTGCCAGAATACCAAGGTGCTGGATCACCCACAGGTTCTTGAACAACACGACGGTGACCAGGGCGCAAGCAAAGAAGACAACACCAGCCCACAAGATGAGTCCCCGATGAAGTCTCGTAACCCCCATGATGATCACCAGCGCGGCAGCCACGCAGATTCCAATCTGTAGGCTCGCCATCGAATGACCAGCGGAGATGATCCAGAAGGCTATCCAGGGTGCAAAGGCCAACAACAGTTTGAGTGCGTCCATATTCTCCTTCCACAAACGACCCGGGTTTGGACGGGTACCGTACAAAAGCAAGTCCTATGTTTGCCTTGTCGGGCACGTTTTTTCAACCGGGCTTCGAAGATGGCCGACGTGTGTCTTATACCAGTTCGCAATTCAATAAGTAACTTGTAGATATGGTAACGCTTCAGTCTCTGGCGGTAGGTTGGGGATTTTTCTATCGGGAGGTTGGTTTGTTCTCGCGTCATGAATGGACATGGAGTATAGACGTGGCGGTGAATGTCCGGTACACACTTGGATGCCATGGGAATAAACGGCTGCCCGAGATGTTTCGAGAAACAGCATCGCATTGACGAGTTGGAGGAGAAAGTCAAGCGCTTGGAGGCAAAGTTGCGCTATCAGGAGTGCAGGACGAAAGAAGGATATTTCGGTTCTTCCACTCCTTCGTCGAAGATACCCATAAAGGCGAACGGGGAATAAAAGGAGAAAAAGCCCAAAGGTGCGCGTCCAGGACACAAAGGTACCGGGCGTAAGAGCCACGAGGGCTAAGTTGATTGCACCATAGAAGTCGAGGCCCCGGAGTTTTGTCCGGAATGCGGGCTCAGTCTTGAGAAAAAAGGGGTCGAACAGAGGAGTGTCCTGGACACCCCTTCCCAGAAGCCCCAGCGAGTGTTGTTCCACCTACCGAAAAGATATTGTTGCCGTTGTGAACGCACATTTACACCGCAGCCTCCCGGTGTACTTCCCAAGAGTCTTTACGGAAATCAACTCATTGCCAATGCTGTCACGATGTACTATCTCTACGGTCTTCCCATGGGTCGGATCTGTGAACATACCGGAGTAAGTGCGGGAAGCCTTATGGAGGTATTTCATCGACTGGGTCGTCTTTTTGGAGGAGTACCTCAGAAGCTTATTGAAGAATATCGACAGGCTCATGTGATACCAATGCTCGTTCAAAGCAGTAAGAATTTGGGCGACCTGCTTTGTAAAGAAGCTTCCCCAAATTCTTACTGCTTTGAACGAGCATTGGTATAAGATGTGTCTCATTCCGGGCGATGAAACCGGGGGCAAGCTTATGACAGGAAGGCCGCTGGGGATACTCCCGACAATGAAATGCCGTGCGCCTTCGGATCAATGACGCTCATAAGGCCTATAGATCCGAGCACTATAATCAGAGACCACGGGAGCCTAGGCACCAGATGCTCTCCCATCATGAGAATCACAAGCGCCAAAATTCCCAGGGCAAGAGCCCACGGATTTGCCTCACCGATGTGCTGTATCAGATGGCTGATCCTTTCAATGAACTGTCCATGTCCTCCATGAATGCCGAATAACTTACCTGGTTGAGTTGATGCGATGTAGAGCGCAGCACCCGAGGAGAACCCTACGAGTACTGATTCCGATATGAAATTCATCAATACTCCCAGCTTCAGTAGGTACGCGACAACGGCGATCAATCCCACTATGATGGCGGTCATCCCGGCCAGCGCTGCATATTGAGCTGGTGAGTGTACCGTAAGGCCGCCGAGTGCGGCGCAACCAAGATGGACACAGCGGAGGTTGGCCCATCCGCGCCTGAAACCCTAGGAGCATTTCGTCTCACCTTTATCGCTTGCGGGAGGACGAAAGGGAAAAGAGTCCAAAAGAAAAACCACCGCATTGCAGCCTTCAGCCTCCTCAGAGTCAAACTAATCACGCTTCTCCGTCCCCGTGGCCTTCGTAATGCCGGGCTTCGATGAGATTATTCTCCGGATCTCGGAAATATATGGCCGTTCCCATTCCCTGTGCTCCCCACAGTCGGACCGGGCCCTTTTCTATCGAAATGCGCCTGGCCTCAAGGCGCTGAGCCAGAGCGTCCCACTCGGCCTTACTTACGGCAATGCAGAAGTGGTTAAGGTTTTCACGACCTTCCCCCCGTTGGGCAGTCTTTTGCCACAATTTCTTGGGGAACAGGTCGATGATGGTGTCCGCGTTCAATCTCAGAGATGGGAACGAAACATCTCCCGCCCGATACTCCTCAAGGCGTTCAGTCGGCAACAGGAGAACTTTACTATAGAAAGCGATCATTTTCTCGTCGTCTTCGACGTTAAGGACGATATGGTCCATCAGGCATTTCATTTCGGATCCTTCTCACCGTGGAGCGCGTCGTCCCCACGTATGGTAGAGATGAAGACGCTTGGAGTACCAATCGCGTCCAAAAAGGAAACAGTATCATGAAATCCCACCACCCTGCGAGCGGGAACCCGCTAGAATGCTATCACGAGACTGATTCAGGAGCCTATCAACTGATCTTGCGTCTTGCATGTCCTATGGTCATAGCGGTTGGTGCTCTTGGTGAGCACGCGTTTCCCGCTGGATCGTACGTCTACACCGGCAGGGCCTCAAAGAGCCTGAGCAAGAGAATATTACGCCATCGGAGAGTGGAAAAGAAACTCAGATGGCACATTGATTATCTGCTCCAGCAAGCACCGATCGAGGGAATTCAGCTCTATCCCGGTAAGGCTACAGAGGAATGCTCCATCAATAACGAGACGGCACGAGCTCTACGTGGCTTCTTCCCTATCAAAGGATTTGGCTCTTCAGACTGCCGGTGCCCGTCCCATCTCTTGCTGGTCCCCGAGAAGGACACCAGGAAGCTGAAGGCCATGATAGCGAGAATGTCACCGAGAGAACAGGAAAAGAGCTGATCGGAAAACGGCTCCCAGCTTGTCTAGCGAGCATCCATCGGGTCACAACCTGAGACAGCGAAAAGCCCAACCGACTAATATCACATCACAACGACAGGAAGGACAGGCTTTAGAGGAAAATATAGGGAGAGTGTTTAAATTTGAAGATCAACGTTAAGTGCCATTCTTTTGATAAGGATGGCTCTTCTGAACTTCCAAACTCCCTGTCGTCCTTGTCAACGTATTGATATGTAGTGCTTTATCGGCATGAGGAACACTTCAAGCATCAGCCTCAACGGTCAGCGGCCTTTCATTTGGGCTAGTGCCATAGACCGGCGAACCCTGTACGATCGGCGGCCTCAAGTCACTTGACCATCTCGATGTCGCCTGGCTTCCAGCTCTTGTCAATCGCTGCCTCGGTCGGGCCGT
Source organism: Desulfomonile tiedjei (assembly GCA_016212935.1). GTDB lineage: Bacteria > Desulfobacterota > Desulfomonilia > Desulfomonilales > Desulfomonilaceae > Desulfomonile > Desulfomonile tiedjei_A. The sequence continues at coordinate 11,665 of JACRDE010000122.1, forward strand.
AGAGCCTGAATACCGCGAAATAACCCCTGCCGGGAACCGTGGCGAGCCAGTTGGCTTCTTTGCCCGGAGGTGCTTTGGGCCCTAGATAGAGATCCGTGCTGCCGTCTGCATTCTGCAGCGGCTTGTCGCGAGAACCCTTGGACGGAAACGGTTGGCCGTTGGCGAGCCCCGAAGCATTCTCAGCCTCGTAGAGCGTCACCGACCACAAGTTGGCAGCGGGGATGTCGGCTGGCAGATTCAGCCGGTAATTGCTGCCGCCTGACAATGGCGTACCCTCGCTGTCGGCGAACGCTATCATGTATTTGGCCCCCTTGCCGGAGGTTTGGGAAGCCATCCCAGGACTGATCGAGTAGTAGTTGGTGAAAAACCAAGTGCGCATATCGAGGTCCAGATACCCGCCTGCGGTTCTTTTGAAGCCGTAGTCGTCGAACGACCCCATCGGATTGTCGGGCGTTGCGTCGGCCATTGGGTTGAGCCAGCGACGATTCGGATAGACCCTGAACGAGCGTCCGCTGACCGTCTCTTGGAAACCGATCACGCGGCTTATCTTATAAGCGGTCCTGGCGGCACGATCGAGGATTGCACGGGTGCGCGCATCCGGATTGAACGGCTGGCCCTTTATGATGCCGATGGCCGCCAGCAGTCCGAGACTATCTGAATCGGCGAGATTGGAGCCTTCGCTGTCCACAAGATTCTTGAGATGATCGAAGGCGCTACCGTCGCTGATCGGCAGCATGTTGGCAGGGACACCGGAGGCATCGGGGAATGTCATCGGCTTGGCCCCAGCCGTGCTGTTCAGTGGATAGATCTTTGTCTGTTCAAGGTGTGCGACTGCCGGCGTCAGATTCTTCGGGTCCTCATAGAACCCGCGCAGGAAGATGAAGACATTGTTAATCGCCGAGCGGTAAACGAAGTAACCTTCAGGAACCTCGCCCTTGTAGCTGGGGGGCAACAGCAGAAACTTACCGCCCTTGCCGCCGTCGGGTCCGGGCAGACCGACATCACCAAAGAACTTGCCACCATCGACCGGGATTGGACGCTGCCAAAAATCGAGCAGGATACCCTGCAAATGTGGCGGCGCTTCGAATACCAGAGGACCATCCTTGCCGAGGTCAACGTAGCTCATTGCATAGATGACATCGGAGTTAGGCGTTGTTATGAGAGTCTTTGCGTCGAGGCGCTTTTTCCAGATCGGCAAGACGTTGTAGCCAGCGCCGAAGACCTTTTCCGAGCCGGTCTTCATGCCGAGCGTGTTGATCAACGGCAACGCCCAGAGATAAGCCTGCGTCGCCCTCTGGAAGAGCAGTTCGTCGTGCAATGTCTCCGCCGTTTCCTTCGTGGGCCGGTTTTCGACGAACGGGATGTTGGCCAATTCGTCGAAGCGGGTGGCTTGAGCAAATGCGTTTGGGGCTGCGCAAAGCACCACGCTGGCGGCGAATAGCACCGTCAACGTGAATTGGTATTTTGTTTTCATGTTTTGTTTTCCTTTCAGGTCAACTACTCAATTCACCTTCTCAACCTGCAGTGGCTGCCATGTCCCGTCCAACACAGCCTGCTCCGCCCAATAGCACCGGATATACACGGAAGATGTGCCCTTTGGTGCCGGCAGCCAGTTGCTTTCCCTGCTCTTGCCCGGTGATTTGGATCCGACATAAACGGTCAGCGAACCGTCTGCATTGTATTTGAGGTCTTTGTTTTTGGTTCCCAGCGAGAACCGATTCAGAGCGTTGGCGTGGAAGAAGTGGTAGTCATCGTACAAAGTGAGCGACCAGAAACCCTTGACCGGAGGCGTCTGACCCTTGGAAGAAGTGATGGAGTAGGTGTACTGGCCATTGAGCTGCGTGCCCTGGTTGTCGGTGTCGGTGTATATGTAATTGGTTTCCTCGGGCCGGTTGTCGAACATGTTTGACCTGGCGGTGGCCGTGCGGTTGAGGTAATCCGTTCCCCAGTTCGCATTGTTTACCGGCGAATTCCAACCGTTGCCCGCAGGGCGGCCGTTGTAGTGCCACTGCAGGAGGACCGGCATGATCATCTCCTCCACAGTCGCTATGGCGGTTTCTCTCAGCGTTTTCTTGATCTCCGGGTCCTTGGCCGCAGCGTCCAATACGGTGCCAATCCAGTTGTAGAGACCTTCCTCGCCGGGCATCGGCGGAACCTGTTTCATCACCGCCGGCAACTCGTCAAAGAACGTTTCGGGATTCACATATTGGATCTCCGCCTTCTGGTCTGCCGGCCAAAACGCCGGGGCCTGGGGAAGTTTGCTCCAGTCCTGGATCTTCATCATTCCGTCGAACTCCGATAGCGGGTAGAAGTTGATCTGATTGATCAGCGCCTGGATGGCCACCTGATCCTCCGGCGTGTCGTCCATGAATACGCGTGGAACCCCGAACACCAGATTCGTGGAAGACCGCACCACTGCCGTGATGCCGGCAGGCTTCTCGCCCTTCCAGTCCGGGCCGACCATGAGATAGAAGCCCGGCTTGGTGCCGTATACCTTGCCGATTTCCGAGAACTCGTCGGTGCGCGCGTCATAGAGTGCGCAGACCCAGAGGCGATCACCGAAAGCCGGGACCTGGAAGACGATTGGCCCTTTGTCCGGAGCGAAGAAGCCGACGCCACTCCACCCATCAGACACCTCACAACGAACTAGGTGGGGAAGCTTATATCAAATTCCAGACTAAATCGCGAATCCGTATAACATTTCGGAATCTGTTTTATGCGGCAGGCCATTCGGCTGCATGGCAGGAATCCTGCAATGCTGTCCGCAGCGGAGCTTGCCACTCAATGGTGATCGGTATTAATTGTCTTTTATTCATCGCTTGACTATGATTATGCTGAGTATAGGCCGTGTCTTATCCGAACAAGAGCCTATATTCCATAATCCGCATCCGGAGGAATGACTTATGAGCGTGTTGCTTCTTCCCATCAAAATGCTTGGCTTTGTGGCAGCGGGCTTCGCTCTGGGGGTAGGCTGGAAGCTTGGTTCCTACCTTGTGAACGCTGTGATGGCTAACGAGAGCTTGAATGACTTTTCTGAAGACTCAGGAGGTCGATGCAACGAAGGATCGGAGCGAGAAGGCGAGCCCCTCTGGAAGCGCAAGTTCTGAGCGGTCTGGAACGATCAAAGTATTTCTCAGGGCGGGGTTTATCTTGATATTTCAGACGGATAAAACTGCTGGAATATTTGCTCGACTTTCTGTTCCATGGTCGTGGCTTCCAAGGGTTCCTGGTGCTCGTATCCGACGAGATGCAGAACCCCGTGAATAAGCAGATAAAGGGTCATCTCATCAGTGGTGTAGTTTAGTGAAACGGCGTCATCAGCCGCCCGATCCCCACATATTACCACATCCCCCAAAAGGCCGGGATGAGGTGACTTGTGCGCCCCTTCAGTCTGGGAAAAAGAGAGTACGTTCGTCGGCCCTTCCTTGCCCCTGAATTTGTAGTTGAGGTCCGCCATTTCCGAACTGTCTACGATCGCCACGGAAATCATTGATGAAGGGTCACAGCCCAAGTCTTCTAATATTCGTTCCGTTTTCTTCCGCAGTTCTTGCTGGTCGAGCTTTATCCTTGTCTGGCGGTTGTCTATGAGTATCTCCATTTAAGCGTTCCTGAGTTCCCACATCGGCCGGGTAATCAATACGTGAGTGCAAAATACCTTGCAGAGCCCGCACGAAGGATTTCGTGATCGCGTGAATATCCTTCAGAGTGAGCGTGGATTGGTCCAGTTGACCTTCCGCAAAGAGCCCCATAATCAGAGTCTGGACGCGCTTCTGAATCCGTGCGGGGGTGGGATCCGAAAGCGTCCTGCAAGCCGCTTCCACCACATCCGCTAGCATCACCAGCGCAGCTTCTTTGGTTTGGGGACGGGGACCCGGATAACGGTACTTGTCCTCGTCCACCGTTTGATGGTTTCTTTCAGCCTTTTCCAAGGCTTTGCTGTAAAAGAATTTTATCAAATTAGTGCCGTGATGCTGCTGGATGATGTCGACTATCGGCATGCCGAGCCTGTGATCCCGAGCCTTTTCAACACCGGACTTGACGTGTGAAACTAGAATGAGTGCGCTCATGCTGGGTTCCAGCTTGTCGTGGGGATTAATACCGCGCTCCTGGTTTTCTATGAAATAGATCGGCTTGTGCTTTTTCCCGATCTTGCCGATGTCGTGATAATAGGCCCCTACCCGTGCCAACAGCGGGTTTGCGCCGATCAGTTCAGCGGCACCTTCGGCAAGGTTGCCCACCATTATGGAATGATGGTAGGTTCCGGGGGCCCTCAACGCCATGTCTCTAAGAAGCGGATGATTCAGGTTGGCAATTTCGAGCAGCTTGACGTTGGTGACGTAGCCCAACGGCTCCAAAAGCGGTGCAAGGCCGGACACCAGCAACCCCGAAACCAGACCCCCCAGAAAACCGAGCCCCACCTCATAAAGATCCTGAATAGCCTCCATCTGGCCCAGAGCCATCTTGACGGCCAATATGGATACCATGTTCACCAGTCCCACGACGAGACCAGCCCGAAGCACTGAGGTTCTGTCAGTGATCTTGGCCATGCCGTGGAGCCCGACTATTCCGGAGATGAAATAGAAAGCGAATAAGTAAATGTCTCCCTCAATGGCGAGCGCAGCAGTGACCGCAGAAACTGCAGCGAAAATGAAGGCTATTCTAGCGTCCACCATGAGCGCCATAAGCATGGAACCGGTGGAGACAGGGGCGGCATAAGCAATCGCTTTGGGGGCCATCGCCTTTTCCGCAGCCCCCAGAATCGGCGAAAGAGAACAAATAAACCGCACCATTATGATGGTGCCTATCAACAACAGGCAAAAGAGAAGCAGGTCGTCCGTAGCTTGCCGCCCTCTATCCAGATGCTTTTCCGAAAAATAGAAGCCGAGCCTCAGCAGTAGGATCAGCATGAGGCAGAATCCTGCAATAATAGTGTATCTACTGTACGCAGGGTTTGCCTTGTTCAGACCGGCCAATTTCCTCACGTGTCCTTCATTGACTGGTTCGCCTTCCTTGATGATCGGCTCACCTTTGGCAATCTGAAAATAGACCGGCTTTACCGACGCGAGCGCTTCCTGCTTGAGCAGCGCGCTCTTTTCCCGGTTATACGTTATGTTCACGTTAACCAGATCCATGGCGAGGCGTTTGATGGTCCTGGAAACGGCCGAGTCCCTGGAAGGGTCTTTTTCTTCCACGTTGATGAAATTGACCGCCTCTTTGAGATCGAATATTTGCGAAAGATCTTTCTGGACCTCTAGCTTCTCCTTATTCTTGAGCTTGAGAAGAATACCGGACTTTCCGTCACGCACTACCAATTCGCGGCTTAGTGCGATTCCTTTCACCAGGACAGGAACGATTAACGAACTCAGATCTCGCTGTATTCGCACATTAAAGCCGTGGGTCTTGAGTACTGCGAAACTGGAAGGAGACACCCTCGCTCCGAGCAAATTTTCGAATCTGGTCCTGAGCGTATTCTCGTCAAGCACCCGGAATTGCTGATGCTTAGCTCCTGGACTAGCAGCCTCCTGGGGAGGTTGTTCCTTCGATTTTTCGGCTTCCCTGGTCTCATATGCTGTTTCGGAAGACAGGTAGTTCGTCATAAAGTCGAAAGCCACCACTATACGGGATTGAACGTCGTGAACCATCTCGTCGTCGAAGTCGTACACCGGTAGGACGGACTTGAGTATTTCATCCCGGTTCTTGCTTGTGGCAGCTTCATCGACAACTCTGAAAGTAATTGGGGAAACTATGGTTTCAGTAGCGGGTTCGCCAACAGTGAGGCTGTAGACGCGAAAGGACTTGGGAGCCATCATGAAGGCCGCTATGAGAGAAGTACCGACAATCAGGGCCCATCTTTGCCACTTGGGTTCCCCGAGGCCGGAAGCCCATTTGGGTAGCTTCTTATCTGCTGTTTTCCGCACAGAACCGAGCCATTCCTTAAATGATTCGGAGGGCCGGGGTTTGGTTTGAACTTGCGAATCCGGCATCTCCTTTATCTCCGCCCTCGGCTTTCGGAACTGACCGGCCTGTTCTCGTAAGCTCTTATGATTTCCTGAACCAGCGGGTGTCGCACCACGTCTTGATCGGTAAATGTCACGATACCTATGCCTTCTATGTGGCTGAGGATTTCTCGTGCCTCTATCAGGCCGGATCTGGTACCCTCCGGCAGATCGACCTGCGTGACGTCGCCTGTTATCACAGCCTTGGAAGAATAACCCAAACGCGTGAGAAACATTTTCATCTGTTCGGAAGTCGTGTTCTGGGCTTCATCCAGAATCACGAAAGAATCGTTAAGGGTTCTGCCTCGCATGAACGCGAGCGGGGCTACCTCGATGTCACCTCGTTCTATCATCCTGGAGGCCTTTTCAAAGTCAATCATGTCGTGCAACGCATCATATAGCGGTCTCAAATATGGGTTCACTTTTTCGTACAAGTCTCCTGGGAGAAAACCCAGCCTTTCACCGGCTTCAACTGCAGGTCTCGCCAGAATTATCCTTCGGAGTTCTTTCTTGGCAAACGATGCCATTGCCATGGCCATTGCCAGATACGTCTTCCCTGTTCCGGCAGGTCCTATGCCAAAGACAATGTCATGCGTCTGTATGGTTTCTATATATGCCTTCTGAGTAACGGTCTTCGGGGTAATGGGCCGTTTGCCCACCGACGTGAACACGGTATACCGAACAAGATCCTTTATTTTGGCTTCCGGGTCGTTTGTAAGAAGTCTCACTCCTTGGTCGATGTCCGCAGGATGCACCGGGTATCCGTCCCTTGCCAGTGCGTAGAGTTGCTTGATCAGCTTTTCAACGAGTTCGTCTGCGGGGGCATCCCCATAAATGCTCAAGGTGTTTCCCTTCAGAGAAATGCTCACCCCGACACATTTTTCGATGTATTTGATGTTCTTACTTAATTCTCCCACAAGCGCCTGAAGGGCCCCGATATTGTCAAAACTTACTCGACGAGGCAACCGCTGGCCTTGCTCCACTGAATTTATCCCCAAGAAGCCTCCAAGTGCTCCTCAAACATTATTTCTCGTGTGGCCGGCCCTTCTCCGGTCACTGATCAGCCTCCAGGTCATCCAATTAGCAATTAACGGGATTGATGATATCACCTTTTCGGAGAAAGAATCAACTTCAACCTATTGAACCCGCGGCTCGCGGAGTATACATTGTCGATTGACGACAGGGACTGGCGTTGTCTTTGAACAGGGCAAAACCAGGGAGCCATCCTCGTTGGGCAGACCCTGCACGATCGCCGAATTGTGGGAAGAGTTACCATGAACCCGAAATCAACCACCGACACGATCCAATCCTTTCAGAAATTGCTCGACCTGATAGCAACATTGCGCTCTGAAAACGGATGCCCATGGGACAAGAAGCAGACTCCCGCTACTTTCCACCCTTACATTCTCGAAGAATACCACGAGATGGTGCAGGCAATAAATAATGGCTCTCACAGCGAAATTTCCGACGAGCTCGGAGACCTACTCTTTTTGGTGGTTTTCGTCGCATATATGTTCCAGCAGCAAGGCGTGACTACGTTAGAAGAAATCATGCAGGGAGCAGTGAACAAGATGACCCGAAGACATCCACACGTCTTCGGTGACGTTGAAGCCAAGACCCCTGGCGAAGTCATTGATAATTGGGCCAAAATCAAAGCATCAGAAGAAAACATCCGCGTTCGGGAATCACTGTTGGACGGTATTCCCAGATCGTTGCCCGCTCTAAATCGCGCCCAGAAGCTCGCCAGGCGTGCTGCTAGAGTCGGATTTGATTGGACGCGTCCTGAAGAGGTCTTCGCCAAGGTGGATGAAGAATTGCGCGAACTCAAGGAAGCATTGGCGTCGGGCGTAGGTGAGCATATCAAAGAGGAGCTGGGAGACCTCTTGTTTGTGGTGGTGAATGCAGCCAGACATCTCGAAATCAACAGCGAGGTGGCGCTCACCGAGACCTCCGACAAGTTTGAGCGTCGATTCAGACACATCGAGACTCGGTTGCGTGAACAAGGGAAATCACTCGAACAGGCCAGCCTTGAGGAAATGGACGCGCTCTGGGACGAGGCAAAAAGTAAGGAATAAATAAAAGGGACTTGTCCATTCTGCCAAAGTGTTTAATGGCCTATGCCTGCACGAGATCCAGTGGGTGATTATTAGACGGAGTGGCTATGTCAGAGCTTGGTATTTTGTGCATTGTCGGCTCATGCATAAGTGCGATCCTTATAATTCACCTATGGGTCAAGAGAAACGGCGACATGCGTTGGAAGCTGTTTTGGACAATTGCGCTATTGGTGATATACATTGGACCGGTATTTTATTGGGCGTTTTATGACCCACCACCCAAGAAGTCACTGAGCCAGCAGATTAAGGACGCTAACTACAGATTCTGACCTGCCGATACTTGCCTAAAACCCCCAAGTTCGCACAATTTCTTGCCGGCTTACTCATTCGGCCTCAAACGAATAAATCCGCAAATAATCTACCTGAGAAAATGACTTTGAGCGGAGGGAAACTTTCTTGTGCGAAGAAGTTTCCCCCGCAGCTTACTATTTGGTTCCCATAGGCCTCAAGCGGACTGGCCGATTCCGGGAATGTTGATGACATGCTGTCCAGCCTGTTTCTGAATGATGAGATCCAAGCTGTCGTTCCTGATTCCGAGTGACAGGGTTCCCTGCCCGCTCGCTGTATGCAGTCCGGTAATCTCCCTCAGAATTTCCAACCCTCTCGCTATTATGTGCGCGGGTGCTTGAGGAAGCGTATATGTGGTGTCTGCATATACGGTGACGCCTTTGTCTTTGTCCAAAGACAGGCGAACCGCTTTTTCTTCTATTGCGTCTAAAAGCACCAGTGCCATGTATTTCAGTGGCGCTTCATCCACATCGGTTCCGGGTTCTTCGTTCCATCCGGCGCGTTCCCAGGCTTGCAGCACAGGTCGCGGAGTGATTTCCAATTGGCAATCTATCTGCTGTTGCAGTCGCAAGTGAGGACTTTCGCTATCAACCACCATTGGAGTACCTCCTTTACAAAGGAAAAGGGTTATCAATTCTTGCTAGTGACAAGTAGCGCATGAGGTGGCCGAACAAGTGCTGCATCCGGATTTGCCTGTACCCGACGTCTTGAAGTCACCTGCAGCGCTCTTGAAAGTACAGCTGGACATTAGCTTTTCTACTTGACCTCCGCATTTAGGGCACAAAACCTCGTCTTTACCGAAAACCAGTTTCTCGAATTCGACTTCGCATTTACCGCAGCGGTATTCGTAAATGGGCATATGAACCGGTTCCTCCTGATTGCTTCGTCATTATTGAAGATGCGCTTTCCCTGGAAAAGATGCAAGAGTCTATCACAGACTAAATTCCGTCTCCAGCCAGGACTGGAAGGTTGTTTGAAGCTTTCTTCCAGAAATATGATCCAAGAAATGAACACAATCCTCCAGTGAATTGACGGATGACTCGACGTCCAGAGCAGGTCCTCATTCTGTTATACTCATCGCCAGAATTCTTGTCCGATTTGCGGGGGCAAGTCCCGTCATTCCGGCGAAGCAACATGACCTGTTGGTCACAACGGAACATGAAATCCCTGCGCAAACCCTCAAGAAGAAAGGGCTGAGGGGGACCGGCAACAGAAACTGTCTCAAAATTCACGCCAAATGACAAATCGTGCCACGATATTATCTTCCCGGCAATGAATTGCCGGGCTACTATGCAGCGGCCCTCCGGGACGCCAGCCATACAAGCCCCGTAGGGGCGACACACAGTAGCCCGGTGCTTCAGCGCCGGGTACCCGTGTGGCACGACTCAGGGCATCAAATCAGTTTTGAGACAGTTTCAACATGCCGGTCATTGGACGCTTTCATGTTTCGTTGTTGCGCTTTCCGCCATGGAAGTTCGTATGAGGGCAGTGCGAGAGTTCTCATCACTGGGCCCATCACTAGCACAGTCCCGTAGACTTGTTGGAAAGTATTATCGACCGATTTTTTCAGGGATTTCTCGGTAATTGATCGTGTCTCCAGAAGGAAACGTAAGTGTGCTCCCTTTCTTGGTTTCCACGAAACGTGCGGGCTTGCGCAAATTCTTCGAGGCGATCGCTGTTTGTTGGCGGGGGTTGTCTGGATTGATTACCTTCCACGCTGCTTTTCCGTCCTGATACTGCAGTAGCATAGCGCCTTGTGGAGTAATGTCAGCCACTGTCGCCCATCCGGTGGTGGCCAGTTTCCCGCCGCAACCTCCAGACAAGCAGATGGCTGACAGAAAAAGGAACAACAATGAAGTCTTGCGGCGCCGTTTCAAACTACACAACCTAACTATATAAGATTCTATTCTTTTTAGCACAACATCGAAAGAGAAGTCAATCAAAATAGGGCTTGTACCAGTTCGCATTCAAACAAGGAAGAATCGGGGAGGACCTTCTTTGGCAACCTAATATGAGCGATTGTTGGAAAGAGTTTCCGGAGAACCCTTTTTTGTGCAAAAAAAGGTTCCCCGGACCCCTCCCAAAAAACTCTAACATTATGGTGACATAGGTCAACCGGATACACTATTTGAGAGCCTCTCGGCGGCATCGAGTACAGGCTACCATAGCCATTGTCATGACCCAACGGGTTAAGCCTAAAACAGCATTGCCTGCTGTGATCACCCCTTCTGAAAGAAGTGTCCAGCAAGTGACGAAACTAACAGCCCGTAAATTGTGAGTTTTTGAGGAGGGGAGCGGGGAGGGACTTTTTGCAAAAAGTCCCTCCCCGCAAATTTCTCCAAAAAATCGCTCAATTTGGGTTGGCAAAGAAGGTTCCCCCAATCTTACTGATTTGGAAGCGAATTCGTATTGGACACAATAACGGATTATAATACAGACATGACTCAAGACAGCATTCAGGACAATTGGCCACCCAAAATACAGATCGCCGGTGTTTCTTCGCTGCAGGAGGCTCGCTTTTGTCGGAACGCTGGAGTCGAAGCAGTGGGGTTCACTCTTGAACTGCCACGCGGACCGCACGACGGACTCACCACGGATAAAGCCGCTTCCATAATCCGCGCCTTGCCCGAAGGCTTGTTGCCTGTGATCATAACTTACCTGAATAGCGCGCAAGCAGCATTCAAACTGATGGCAGCCACTTCCGGCCAAGCCGTTCAGTTCCACGGAGGCATTCCCGTATCGGAGCTACAGGTCTTCCGAAGGTTGTGTCCCGAGATAAGAACGATAGGTCGAGTCACTGTGATGGGGGAGGAATCTCTGATCGCTGCTGCAGAGTTCAAGGCTCCTCTCTGGGATGCGATCATTCTAGATTCCTCGGACCCTGCGACCGGAAAGATCGGAGCCACCGGCAAGACTCACGACTGGTCTATCAGCGCGCAGATAGTCCGCGCAGCGACGGTTCCTGTTATTCTGGCAGGTGGATTGAAGCCCGACAACGTTAGACAGGCCATACTGACCGTCAGGCCTCACGGTGTCGATGCCCATACAGGAGTTGAAAACCCCGACGGAACAAGGGACTTTGTGAAAATCCTGAATTTCGCCTCTTCGGCGATGGCAGCCTTCCGGATGGAGCATTCTCATACCTAAGGTTGAGAAAGCCCTCCACTGAAGACCAGGTACAGGAGCCGGGAACTCTGGGACTTTCCCTCTTGACCCCATGGTGGCACATAACTTAATTATCAATTGCGGTTCGGCGTTCCCGAGAGACTGGACAAGACCGGCTAACCGGCCGAGAATCAGAGGCAAGTTAACGATGCCCCTTTCAGCCCGATGCCTTGTTTACCGATTTCAACTCCAAATCGAGTCCGAGTAATGACATTGAAATATATCTGCATACACGGCCACTTCTACCAGCCCCCTAGGGAAAACCCTTGGCTGGAAGAGATAGAAATCCAGGAATCAGCGCACCCTTTTCACGACTGGAACGAAAGAGTATCGTACGAATGCTATCAACCCAACAGTCAGGCCAGAATACTCGATCATGACGGACGCCTCAGACACATCATTAACAATTACGATCACATAAGCTTTGATTTTGGACCAACACTTCTTTCGTGGCTGGAACGCCATTCGGCCGAGACTTATCAGGCAATTCTGGACGCTGACACAATTAGCGCCAAGCTACGATCCGGACACGGGAACGCGATCGCCCAGGCGTACAATCACATGATTATGCCCCTGGCTTCGTCAAGGGATAAGCTGACTCAAATCCTCTGGGGAATCGAAGATTTTCGCCGAAGATTTAAGAGGAATCCAGAAGGCATGTGGCTGCCCGAAGCTGCCGCGGACACGGAATCCATGGTGCTCTTGGCGGCTAACGGCATAAAATTCACAGTCCTGGCTCCAAGTCAGGCTCGACGATTCAGGCCATCGTCCAAGGAAGAATGGATCAGCTTGGCCCCGGGGTCCGTCGACCCGTCCAGACCGTACATTTGCCGGCTTCCAAAAGGGCGTTCCATTGTAGTTTTCTTTTATGACGGGCCGATTTCCCGAGCTATCGCGTTCGAAAGGCTACTGGAAAGCGGCGAAGAACTTAAGGATCGTTTGCTTGCAGCATTTTCGGAAAAGAGGAGGTGGCCGCAACTCGTGCACATCGCGACCGATGGGGAGTCTTACGGACACCATCACCGTTTCGGAGAAATGGCCCTTGCGTACGCTCTGGAACTGCTCATGGCCGACCCTGGGGTGCGCATCACCAATTATGGCGAGTACATGAAACTGCATCCCCCCACTGCTGAAGTGGAAATCATCGAGAATTCTTCCTGGAGTTGCGCCCATGGAATCGGGCGTTGGTCTGAGGATTGCGGGTGCTCGGTGTCCCACAGACCTGATTGGAATCAGAAGTGGAGAGCCCCTTTGCGGAAAGCTCTCGACGCGCTTCGGGAAAGGGCGGACACACTTTTCGTGGAGGAAACTTCCGCAAT